>CAMCZA010000007.1 GCA_945885515.1 Ferrithrix thermotolerans DSM 19514
TGGCTAATTTGTCCATTTGGCTCTCATGCGCATAACACGCCTGTACGACTCCGAATCCGCGCATAGCACCACAAGGTGGATTATTCGTGCGAACCGCAAATCCATCGACAGTTGCATTCAGACATTTATACGGTCCCTGAATATGGGTGATTCCATTGATCAAGACCGCCGAAGAAGTTGACGCATACGCCCCGCCATCAAACACCATGCGAGCTTCGATTCGCTGAATCACCCCAGCACGACTTGCGTGGTGACGAATCCAAATTTTGGCTGGGTGTCGATGAACATGACCGTAAAAAGATTCTTCGCGTCCATATTGCATTTTGATTGGCCGAGACGTTCTTAAAGCAAGCAACGCACAGTGCACCTGCAAACTAATGTCCTCTCGCGCACCAAAAGCGCCACCAACACCACCTAGGGTCAGGCGAACTTTGTCAAGAGGCAACTCGAGGCAGGCTGCAATTTGTTTTTGATCTTCGTGAAGCCATTGTGTGGCGACATACATTTCAATTCCGGTTGCGCCACTGTCTGGGATCGCCAATGCCGCTTCAAGACCTAAGAACGCTTGATCCTGCATTCCTATCTCGTAGGTGCCTTCGACAATTACTTCACCTTGTAGATTTTGGTCTCCGGTGATAATTCGCTGATGTCGTATCAGGTTTCCATCTGGATGTATCGGCGCTGTAGTTGGCAAAATTGCAAACTCTGCATCGGTCACCGGTGTTAGAACTTCGTATACAACTTTTATTGCAGCCAGCGCCCTGCGACATGTTTCAGGATGATCGGCAGCAACGGCGGCGACAGGTTCACCGACATATCGCACGAATTCGGATGCGAAGACTGGTTGATCACTAGCGATAAGGCCATATGTTTTTTTGCCGGGTACATCATCGTTAGTGATGATCGCTTCAACACCAAAAATCTTGTACGCCGCAGAGAGATCGATGCTCACAATTCGCGCGTATGGGTGTGGGCTGCGCAACGTTGCACCCCACAACATATTTTCGGCGTGAAGGTCAGATGAGAATTCAAACTTTCCTGAAACCTTGGCCGCACCGTCTGGGCGCAACGCCGAGTTGCCCAAGACATCACGACGGGTCGTCGTCTGCGTTGTCGAACTCATTAGAGATTTGCTCTGCGAGTTGAAACTGCGGTCGCGACAGCCTCAAAAATGCGACCATAACCAGTGCACCGACAGATATTTCCTGAGATTGACTCTTTAATTTCTAATTCAGTTGGCTCAGGATTATTTGCGAGCAAATGCTCTATCGCCACTACTAGTCCTGGTGTACAGAACCCACATTGCACTCCGCCTTCGGTGATGAAAGCATCTTGCACTGCTGTCAGCGAGCCATCACTGGTCAATCCTTCGACGGTGGTAATTTCAGAATCAATCGCAGTTGCAGCCATGACGAGACATGAACAAACAGCCTGACCGTCCATGATTACTGTGCAGCTTCCACACTCACCCTGCTCGCAAGCACCTTTTGAGCCCGGCAAGCCGAGGCGTTCGCGCAACACATACAGCAAACTTTCACCGACCCATGCATCGCGCACTTCACGCTTAGTCCCGTTGACGGTCAAACTATAAATTTCAGTGTTGGTAATCATTGGGTGTTTGCTCTCATAAGTAGTCGGCGTGAAAGAGTCGCCACGGCATGTCGACGGTATGCAGCAGTACTTCGATGATCATCTATCGGCTTGGATTCACTGGCGATTCTGTCACCGAATTCTTTAATCAGATTTGGCGCAACAGTAGCTACTTTTTTTAAATCAACTTGAGAGGCGAGCCACGCTTCGGTTTCGCGACAACGAACAATCGTCGGGCCAACTGCACCTAGAGAAACCGCGATCGCCCCAGCAATTCGATCAACTACAAGGCAACACGACGCAACTGAAATTACCATTGCGTTGCGAACGCCAACTTTGGCATAGCCCTGCCAGCCGTTAATAATGGGCAGTGTTGTTGAGACGATTATTTCGCCTGGCTGACGGGCATTGCGTTTGACCCCGACCATAAAATCATGAACAGAAATTTCCCGAGAACCAGTCGCAGTGTTCAAGTTGACTATTGCGTTGAGTGCGCTGAGCACGGGTAGTGCATCACCTGCTGGCGAACAAGTGCCGAGGTTTCCGCCGATTGAACCTGCGGCGCGAATTTGTGGTGAACCAACTGTGCGAGCAGCCTGTGCGAGAGCAGGAAACAGTTCGGCCAACTCGCCGTGCTCCATCGCTTGATACGGTAAGCCAGCACCCACCGTGACGCTTGATCGGTCATCAGAAATTTTGTAACCACGAATCTCATTGACTCTGCGAAGCGCAATGACATCAGTTGGCTTTCGATGATTGAAATTAATCTCGACCATCAAGTCGGTGCCACCCTGAATAATTTGTGCAGAAGGATTTGCACTCGTCGCAATGAGCGCTTCTTTAAGCGTCAATGGAACTAGTACCGTCACGAAACACCATCCCAATTCGAGAATGCATCAATCATTGCTTTGACATCACCAAGTGGATAAAGAATCGGACAAGTTGCACCGTTCTTAAGGTAGTGGGTGACTCTTTGTCTCGCCTCAGTCGGAGTGCCGCTTGCGGTGAGCATTTGAACAATTTCATCAGGCACATGTTTTGATGCAACAACAACTTGTTCGTGAGTTGCCGGCCAAGTGAGAACTGAACCAACTTTGTCAAGCAGCGACTGCGGGACACCAGAAGCCTTCATGATGTGAGGTTGTTGACCAAGATATTGTGTGACCATTTGGCGGGCCATGTCGAGTGCAGTTTGGCGATCTTCATGAACACTACATACCACCAATTGTGGTCGGTCTATTGAGTCAACAGATCTTCCTGCGCGATCAGCGCCTGCAGTCAATGCTTCCATCGCCTTTTGGTTATATTCAGGTGAAACCAAGTAGTTCAAAACAACTCCGTCAGCAATCTCTCCAGTCAGTTCCATCATCTGCATTCCTGTTGCACCAATATAAATCGGCACATTTTTTGCCCGACGTTCTTGGTAAACATAATCAAGTTCAACACCGTCAAGATGCACGAACTCTCCGTTGAATGTGACAGTTTCATTGTTCAGGAGCGCACGAACACTTGTAACAATCTCGCGCATTGCACGTAATGGTTTGGCGCGTGAGATGCCAACTTTTTCAGCCAATGGATCCCACCATGCGCCGATACCCAAGATCACGCGACCAGGTGCAAGATCGTCGAGAGTTGAAAAGGTTGCCGCAAGGCGAGCAGGGTTGCGACTCCAACAGTCAACGACACCCGAACCAACTTTGATTTTCGTTGTGACTGACGCAAATGCGGCCATTGGCACAGTGGCCTCGCGCACGAGTCGACTCTCAGCCTGCCAAACTGCTTCAAAACCCTTGCTCTCTGCATACTTCGCAAACTCCATACCCTCTGAAATCCGGTGGGCATCTTGAAGATACAACGCAACGCGGGCGGACTTTGCTTGTGTGACTGGGCTCATTTAATTAGCCAACCTTTCATGAAGTCGTTTGGATTGTTCGGCGGCTTTTACTCTGACTTCGTTAATGTCGACTCGCGTCGGCAGACCTGAAACTAAAACTTTTTCGCCGTTGATTTCAACATCAGTGGCACGAATCCCTGGAGTAAACGCGACATGCCATTCGCTTTCTAGATGGTCGTAATTGAAAAAAACTTTGTCGGTTTTTGCTTCAGGAAAATATTTATATCCATTTTCAAGCCACGACCAAACGACAGAAGGCGAGGAGGAAACATCAAACTCGCGAAGGCGAACATACGCAAGTCGTGCTTCTTCAAGCATGTCTGCACCAATGCCATCCGTGCCGAGCATTATTTGATTGTTTAGTTTGGTTGGTTTTGCGTATCCAACAGAGTTGTTCATATTTGATCGGGGATTGTGAACGACCGTGCCAGCAAGTTTTCGATCAAGATGCACTGCGTGAACCAAAAGCCAATCATCGTTCGCAAGATGCTCAAGTCGAGCACCGGCTTGCTGGTCATCGAAACCTTCGGCTACATGAATGTGCACTCCAACATTGTGCTTTAGCGCAAGATCGCTTGCTGCTTTTAATGTCTCATCACTGCACGTAAAAGCAGCGTGCACGCCGACCATTCCACGACCGCCTTGGGATAAAAAGCGATCGCATTCGGCTAGACCTTGTTTGGCTGCTTGCGTCATTTCAGAAAGTGGCGAAACTTTTGACCGTAACTTGCCCGCATTGTCCCAGCGATCAGTCACTCCATAACAGGTGTTAACGCGCACCCCAACTTCTTTACAAGCACGCGCAATAGTAGATAGTGAGCCGTCAATGCTCTTTGGCGATTCGTGATGATCAATGATGCAAGTCGTACCACTTAGCAGCGCTTCTGTTGCACCGAGCATTGCCGACCAATAAATCATTTGCTCATCAAGCGCCTCATCAAGACGCCACCAAACTTGTTGCAGTATTTCGAGAAAATTAGTAGGCGCCTTTTTTGGTGCTGGCATCCCGCGAGCGAGAGACGAATACAAATGGTGGTGTGCACAAACAAAGCCGGCCGTCTGATTGGACATCAATCAATCTTCATCTTTATCGCGACGCATTGGCAATGTATTTCGCCAGACGCCATCAAGTTCACGCAATGCCGTCGCAACTGCACCTGCTGTTGGTACTAGGCCTATTTCGCCGACACCCTTAATGCCGTACGGTGAATTTGGTTGAGCCGACTCAATCAATTTGACTTCAATTTTCGGAACATCCTTGGCGCGCAATATTCCGAGGCTACGCAGTGTCATATTCGTTGGAAACGCTGTGACTGGATCAGAAGGGAAATCTTCGGTCAGCGCATAGCCGAGACCCATGTGAACGCTGCCCTCGACCTGTCCTTCGCACAGAGTCGGATTCACAATTCGCCCGACATCGTGTACCGCCAACACGCTTTCGATCTTCTGCGATGCTCGGTCGATCACCACCATTTGAGCGGCATAACTGAATGTTGAATGGATAATAGGGTTCGTCACCCCAGGTTCACCAAGTTTGTTTGTCCAATCGACGCGATATTCGCCAATATGGTCGACGCCCTTAGTGAAATTCGCAGCTCGTGCCACATCGCATGCGTTTTTGACAGATCCTGCACCCATTAGTGTGCCGCGCGAACCAGTTGTTTGGCCAAAGCCAAGCTCGCGCGTTGTATCGACAATCACATCAATCAGCGCAGCATCAACACCGAGTTCATGAACGGCAACTTGTGCCGCAACGGTATTGATTCCTTGACCCATCTCTGTCCAGCCATGGCGAACTTCAATTCGTCCGTCGTGCTTGAAATGCACAACTGCTTTCGAAATCTCTTTAAACCCATTACCGAGTCCACTATTTTTAAGCCCAAGACCAAGACCTACCGCTTTACCGGCTGCGACAGCGGCGTCGTACGCAGGTTTGATTTCGTTGAGACAGATTTCTGCACCGAGACAACCGTCATCCATGATTTGGCCTGGGCCCCAAACCATGCCTGGCTTAATTACATTTCGTGATCTGATTTCCCAGCCAGAGATTCCAACCATCTCGGCAAGGCGGTCCAGCACACCTTCCATCGCGAATTGCGCTTGATTCGCACCGAAACCACGAAATGCACCACAAATAGGATTGTTCGTTCGCGCCGCAATAGTTTCTACATCAATATTGGCAACTTGATAAGGGCCACTCGCATGTCCGGCCATTCGTTCAAGAACTTTCATTCCGACACTCGCATACGCCCCAGAATCTCCAATTGCGCGAACTCGCAATGCTGTCAAGATTCCCTGATCATCGCAGGCTGCTTCGTAAATCATTTCAATTGGATGTCGTTTGGCGTGAATTAAGAAACTCTCTTCACGAGTCAGAGTGCACTTGACGGGAGTATTAAGCATCCACGCAGCGAGAGCCGTGTGGGCTTGATTACTCATATCTTCTTTGCCACCGAAAGCACCACCATTCGTGATCAGCGTTACGGTCACTTGCTCATTTGGAATTGCCAGCAGGCGAGCAATGTCGTTGCGGTCATCCCACACGCCCTGACCGCCAGAATAAACCTGCAAATGTCGCATGTTATTTTCTGTACTTGGCATACAAAGTGTGCTCTCTGGTTCTAAAAACGCGTGTTCAATTCGTTGGGTATTAAAAGTTTCTTTGACAATATGGCTGCTATTAGAAAAAGCCAGATCACAATCACCGCGCTTGTAAGTCGATTTGCTCAACACATTTGAGTCAGTTCGCCAAACGGCCAAGTCGGTTGAATTTACCGCAACCTTTGCGTCAGTGATTGGCGCGAGTGCGTTATATTCGACGCTCACAAATTCTGTTGCTGATCTAGCATTGATACGAGAATCGGCCACGACGATTGCGAGAACATCTCCTGCGTATGATGTGCGACCCCCGACGGGAATCATCACCGGCCAGTCCTTGTAAATGATTCCCATCATTAATTCGCCTGGAATATCAGTAGCAGTAAATACCGCTTTCACACCTGGTCGAGCCAGCGCGTTGGTTGTGTCAATGCCCAGCACATCTGCTCGCGCATGTTTTGTAAAAACTAGTGCTGCGTGCAACATGCCTGGTAGACGCATGTCATCGATATATCCTCGATCACCGAGTGCGAGCGCTTCTGCCTCGTACTTTGCAACTCGCACACCAAGTCCACCGGTTGTTAAAATTTCACGATCAACTTTTTGGGCGACTGTTTCAATTGCGTCAAGAATTTTCACATAACCAGTGCAGCGACAGAGATGTGCGCCGAGATGTCGCGCCATATCTTCACGCTTGAGCCCCGCACCCTTTTTGTCGATTTGTGCTTTCGCGCGCACGATGATCCCCGGAATGCAAAATCCGCACTGTAAACCACCACACGCAGCAAAGGCATTGGCAAAATCGTCGCGTTCTTGTTGGCTCACGCCTTCAAGGGTCGTGATTTGCGCACCTGCAACTTTCTCAAGAGATTGTTGACAACTCACGATGGCCTTGCCGTCGACCAATACGGTGCAACAGCCGCATTGACCAGTCGGTGAACAACCATCCTTTGGCGAAGTGATATCTAGTTCTTCTCGCAGCGCCGCCAATAGGTGCGGATGATCATTGCGAACAGTGACTGCAACCCCGTTAACGGTGAAGCCAACCCGGTCGACCGTCAGCGGTGATTCATCAACTTGTGTCACATAATCACCATACAGCTATTGGGCTTCAGGTTTACATTATGTAAAGGAAGGTGAGTTCAGGGCCTTAATTTTATTCAATAATTGACCCGCGTTGGGCGGTAATTCTGCCGTAAACCTCTGGTCGGCGGTAACGGTTGAAATCAAAAAGCGTATTTTTGTAGTTGTTGCACCAGTCCAAATCGCAGATTGCAGTCACAGCTTCATCTCCAGCTGTTGTGGTTTTGGCAAGTATTTCACCCGACGGGGCAATGATGCTCGAGTCAGCCAAACTATCCACACCTTCTTCGACACCTCCTTTTGCCACACCAACAACAAAAGTTCCATTTTGATATGCGCCACTTTGCATCACTAGGGCATTGTGAAAACTTTGAAGCGGGTCTTGTGTCGGATCAGGAACATATTGCAAAGGCGTGTTGTATCCACAGAGAATCATTTCGACGCCTTGTAAACCCATAACCCGATAACTTTCTGGCCAGCGACGATCATTACAGATCATCATTCCGATGCGACCACCGAATGCCTTCCATACTCCGAAGCCTTCGTCGCTGGGTTTAAAGTAATACCGCTCAGCATGTTGAAATGGACGGTCAGGCTCGTGATGTTCATGACCAGGAATATGTACCTTGCGATATTTGGCAATCGTCGAACCATCGCGTTCAACTAAAATTTGCGTATTGAAGCGTTCACCCTGCGGTGTCAATTCTGCATAACCCAAACAAAAACCAATCCCAAGTTTCTTCGCTTCATCAAAAAGTGGTCTGGTGATCTCTGACGGCATTTGCGTTTCGTACCAATGATCGGCTGTTGAAATATCCTCAACAAACCATCTCGGAAAAAAAGTCGTCAATGCCAACTCGGGGAACACGACCAACTCGGCTTTCTGCGAATGGGCCTCACGTAGCAATGTGATTAAACGTTGAACTACTGATTTGCGATCATCTGTTCGTTGAATTGGCCCAAGTTGCGCAGCGGCAACTTTTATTAGTCGCGACATTTAATTTGTACTATCCGAATTCATGGTCGTCAACGAAAGCATGGTGTGCAAAAGAATATTCGCACCTGCTATTAGATCGACAGTTTCTGTGAATTCAGCTGCGTTATGGCTGATTCCTTCGACACTTGGCACAAAGATCATTC
The DNA here is from genome assembly GCA_945885515.1 of Ferrithrix thermotolerans DSM 19514. Classification (GTDB taxonomy): domain Bacteria; phylum Actinomycetota; class Acidimicrobiia; order Acidimicrobiales; family Ilumatobacteraceae; genus BACL27. Next base: position 8,306 of record CAMCZA010000007.1, read on the forward strand.
CAGACGGGCAGACTCGCGCAAGCATCTGTGCGTCGTGACCTGCACCTGAGGGCATTCGTTGCACGGTGTTGCCTTGGGTTTTAGCGATTTGTTCAACGCAATTGATTACTCGTTCGTCAAAAATAACTGGCTCAAAGCGGACAAGTTGTCGCGTAGTGATTTTTACACCCTCACTTTTGGCTAGTTCAACCAAAAAATCTGCGATTTGGGACTCGGCTTTTTGTAGCAGTATGTCATCGGTATTGCGAACATCAAGAGTGATCGTTGCTTTGGCCGCTACGACATTAGTCAGATTCGGGTGGATATCGATCTTTCCGACCGTACAAACCTGATCACCGCCCATCTGTTTAGCGAGGTTGCGAACGAACACTGTTATCTCGGCTGCAACATAGGCCGGATCATGGCGCAACGACATCGGGGTTGTTCCCGCGTGATTTGACTGGCCCATAATCACAACTTCTTGCCACGAGATTCCTTGCACGCTTGTCACCGCGCCAATTCGAATATTGTTCGCTTCGAGTAGCGGTCCCTGTTCAATATGTAATTCAACGAACGCATGTGGAACAAGTCCTGGGCAAGGAGTTGAGCCTGCATAGCCAATACGAATTAGTTCATCACCAAGAATTGCTCCGTCGATTGCCACGACATCTAGCGCTTCTTCCAACGCCATGCCGCCAACATAAACAAGTGAACCAAGCATGTCGGGCGCGAAACGCGAGCCTTCTTCGTCGGTGAAAATACCGACTGCAAGTGGCCTTGACGGTAGAACTCCTGATTGTTGACAAGTTTCGATAACTTCAAGTGCGGCGAGCACTCCATAACAACCGTCAAATCTGCCTCCCGTTCGCACGGTGTCAATATGCGAACCAGACATTACTGGCGCACCTTGACCAACATTCCAGATACCAATGATGTTTCCTATTGCATCAACCGAAACATCCAAATTGCAATCTTTCATCCATGAGACAAGCAGGTCTCGACCATGTTTGTCGTCGTCAGTGAGAGCAAGACGACAATTTCCGCCTCTATCAATCGGTGAGACTTCTGCCAGCGCGTTTATCCGCTTCATCAAACGATCGCCGTCGATGGACAGTGATAAATGCTGCTTACTTAAGTCACCAATCGGCACTTAGAGATTTTACACCCCCATTTGCCATGATGGGTGGGTGATTAAACGAGAACGACTAACTCAACTGATCAGCGCCGAAGAAGAGTTGTTCATTCGCCGTAATCCAAAGTCCCAACAAGTTGCTTTATCAGCAAGCCAGTCCCTCGTTTCCGGTGTTCCAATGCCGTGGATGACTAGATGGTCTGGAGCATTTCCGATTTGTGTTGATAGCGCTCGCGGCGCCAAATTTATGGACATCGACGGAAATGAATATGTTGATTTTTGCTTAGGTGACACAGGATCAATGACGGGGCACGCTGTCGATGAAATTTCGAAGGCGATAGCCAATCAATTAGCAAATGGCTCGACGATGATGTTGCCAACGCTAGATGCTTTGTGGGTTGGTGAAGAGTTGACCCGTAGGTTTGGGCTTCCTAAATGGCAATTCACGGTAAGTGCTACGGACGCAAATAGATTCGTTTTGCGAATAGCGCGCTCATTGACCAAACGAAAAAAAATTTTAGTTCATGATTGGTGTTATCACGGAACCGTTGATGAGACGTTGGTGATTGCCGATGAGCACGGTCAAACTATTTCAAGACCAGGCGCCATCGGTCCACAAGTGGATCCCGCGGAGACGACACGAGTTGTGGCGTTCAATGATCTCGAAGCACTTGAAGAGCAGTTGTCGCATCGCGATGTTGCATGCATGTTGATTGAGCCCGCTCTGACAAATATCGGAATCGTTCTGCCCGAGGAGGGATATTTAGAGGGCGTTCGAGAACTGACTCGCAAATATGGAACACTTTTGGCTATCGACGAGACCCACACGATTTGTGCGGGTCCCGGTGGATGTACGACTCTTTGGAATCTTAAACCCGACATTTTGGTGATCGGAAAAACAATTGGTGGCGGCATTCCAGTGGCGGCATACGGCCTAAGCAGCGAAGTTGCTCAAGAGATTCAAAAGCAATTGAGCACTCATGAAGTTGACGTCTCTGGTCTTGGTGGGACACTGTCGGGAAGCGCACTCGCGATGGCAGCAGTTCGTGCAACACTCACAAATAGTTTGTTGCAGTCGCAATTTGATGAGACGATCGTCTTAGCTTCGAGATGGGCTGAAGGTGTGAAGACTTCTTATCTCAAGTACGAATTGAATTGGAGTGTGCAACAATTGGGTTGTCGGGCCGAGTATTGCTTTGCTGAACTTCCCCGCACTGGAGCACAATCTGCTGACGCGGCCGATCCGCAACTAGAGAAGTTCTTGCACATTTGGGCAATCAATCGTGGCGTCTTACTGACACCGTTTCACAATATGGCTCTGATTTCACCGTTTCATAGTGTGCAAGATGTAGATCTGCACACACACATCTTTGATCAGGCATTAAACGCCTTGATCAAGTAACCAAGATGACAACGCAACAGTTTTTGTGTATTGCCGTAATTGTGTTCTGGGCATCAATTATTCAGGCATTGTTCGGTTTCGGCTTCGGCTTGATATCGGTGCCATTGATGATCTTCTTTGTTGATCTGCCGACCGCAGTCGTGACTGCGACGGCTGTGTCAACTGTTAGTTGTTCCATTCAATGGTGGGAGTCGCGAGCTGTTGATGTGCGAGTGATGTCAATGCGGCTTATTCGCTCGGCAATTATCGGAATGCCATTTGGGCTTTGGTTACTGCTCAATATTGATGCTCGACTAATGAAAGCAGCATTGGGAGTCGTCGTATTAATCGGGGTATTTCTCAGCATCAAAGGTTTTGATCTGCGGCAACTACCGAGAGCTTTTGATTACACAATGGGTCTCATCTCTGGGGTCTTATCAACTGCAACTTCGACAAATGGACCACCGCTGGTATTTTTACTCCACGCTCGTCACTATTCGCCCGAGGACTTTCGCGCCGTGTTGAATCGTGTATTTTCGTTTCTCAACTTTCTGACGCTGGTTATCTTCTTCTTTGCAGGAAAACTTACAGCCGATGCAGTACGACTAGCGATGCTCGCGATTCCTGTAATGGGATGTGGTGTGTTTCTTGGGACACGAATGAGAAAACGAATCAACCCTGATCATTTCAGAAATCTTGTAATTGGATTGTTGTTTTTAAGTGGTCTGAGTGCAATCGGCAATGCAATCTTTAGTTGAGTTTGCGATTTGATGACTCAGCGACCGAACCATTCAAGCCATTGTTCCTGGGTTTGTGGTTTGAACACATGATTTGTTGCGACAACATCGCCTAAATTGCTCGAGGGCATTGCAGAATATTGGTGACCAGGACAAACAAGCGTGTCAATTGGCATCTTGGCGAGTTTTTGCAAGCTGAAAAACATCTCACCAGGGTCGCTGCCTGGAAGGTCGGTGCGGCCACACCCTTCTAAAAATAAAGTGTCTCCTGCTACAAGTCGCTGTTCAACCAAAAAACATTGGCTTCCGGGGGTGTGTCCTGGCGTATGCACGAAAGTGATTTCGATTTCACCAACAGCAATCTTGTCGCCTCCTTCATGGCATGCCAAGTCTCGTTCGGATACACCCGTAGTACGGGTGACCCAAGGTGCTTCTGCACTATTGATGTGAATCGGAACTTGACGTTTTTCGAGCAATGCAGCCACTCCTTGAATATTCATTCCCATCATTGATCCCCCCACATGGTCAGGGTGGTAGTGAGTTGCTAGAACTCCGGTGAGATTCATCTCGTCGCCATCAATGATCGCTAGTAAATCGTCGACCGCGTACGCAGGGTCAACAATTACGCATTCGCGTGTCTGTTTATCACCGATTAGATAAACGAAATTTACCATCTGCGAGGCGAGATGATCAGACTTTGCAAAGTCTCGACCCGATAATAGTTGCCGAAAATAAAGTCGGTCAGAAGTGATATTCATCGCCTCTTAGGCTAGCGATCTAGTCTGTTTTGGTGAGTTATTCGAGCCACGAACTGCGATACGCAATAATCGGCACAGGAATGATGGGGCGTGAGCACATTCGCAATTTGCTGGCGATTGGTAACTGCAGGGTGGTCGCTATAAGTGACAGTCATGAGCCAAGTCGAGTCGACGCTTCAAAGTTGGTACCCGAGGCGAAACAATTCAGCAATTACTTAGATCTCTTGAATGCTTCAGAACTAAAAATAGATGTAGTCGTAATAGCAACGCCGAATCACACGCACGCTGAAATTCTTAATGATGTGTTGGATACAGGTGCTCATGTTCTTATCGAAAAACCACTTTGTTTAACCGTCAGTGAATGCAAACTTGCGATCGCGCACGAACTAGCAACGCATCGTGATGGAAGAGTTGTTTGGGTGGGTCTTGAGTATCGATATATGGCTCCAACTATGCGTTTGTTGACCGAGATACAAAAGGGCACTTGCGGAGACGTAAAAATGATTTCGATCCGTGAACACCGTTTTCCTTTCTTACACAAAGTTGACAACTGGAATCGATTCAGCAAAAACACAGGCGGTACCCTCGTTGAGAAGTGCTGTCATTTTTTTGATGTGATGAATCTGATTGCCGGATCGGACGCGGTTCGTGTGTATGGCTCAGGCGATCAAGACGTCAATCACTTGGATGAAATCTACAACGGACGAAAATCTGACGTTTTAGATAATGCTTTCGTGATCGTGGATTATCAAAACGGCATTCGAGCAATGCTTGATTTATCAATGTTCGCTGAAGGTTCTAAGAACGAGCAAGAAATATGCGTGGTCGGAAATAGTGCGAAAATAGAAGCTCTGATCACAGACTCTGTGGTTCGAATCGGCAAGCGAAATTCTGGGGCTAGCGGAGTTGAAGAAATCACCGTTACACAACCACTTGGTGTCGTCGCTGGCTTTCATGCTGGTGCTTCCTACCTTGAGCACTTGGCAATGCAAAAAGCAATCCGCGAACAAGGGATGGCCGAAGTGACTTTGCACGATGGTTTGCGGTCAGTGGCAATTGGGCAGGCTGCTCATTTGAGCATTGAACTGGGCCGTGCCGTGGATATAAACGAATTGATCAAATAACGAGAGTTAAGCCACCATCAACTACGAGAATTTGACCGGTTGCGTATTTGTTGCGAATTAAGGCCATCGTTGCTTCAGCACAATCGTGCGGTGTTGCAGACCTTCGCAGTGGAGAGATTTTTGCAACATTTTCATGTTGATTTCGCCAATCTTTTGTCCATGGAGTTTCAACTAAGCCTGGAGCAACAGCATTTACTCTCACCGGACCGCAGGATTTGGCGAGCAACAATGTCATGTGGTTCAAGGCTGCCTTTGTCATTGAGTAGGCGATTGAACTGCCAACTGGTCGCACACCGGCAATAGATGTGATGTTGACAACAATGCCGTCGCTACTCTTTGAGAGAAATGGCATTGCGGCCTTAGTCAACCACCAAGTGCCAAAGACATTCACGTCAAATGTTTTTGTAAATATTTCGTCGGTCAACGCATCTAAATCGTGATGCGCAACGAGTGTTGTCCATCCAGCATTGTTGATCAGGATGTCCAATTTCCCGAACCTGGCGATTGTTGTCTCGATAAGGTTTTTAGAGCTTTGCTTATCGGCAATATCTGCCTGAATATAAATAGAGTTGTTTTCAAGAGAGTCGGCGACCTTCTGACCTGCTTCGATCGACGAGGACGAGTTGACGACAACAGTTGCACCTAAACCACTCAATGTTCGGGCAATTTCCTCACCGATGCCAGATGAAGAGCCGGTCACAACAGCGACTTGCCCAGCTAGTTCTTGATTTGAACCTTTTGAAATTTTCGGCGTAGATGTCATTTTGAAACTCGAATCTGGAAGTTATAGAAACATATCAAGAATTTTCGTCCGAATTTTATCTGGGGTGTTTGTTGTGCCTTCGTGCTTGTCGATACCAGTTGAGAGTTTTAATAAGCCATTGATACCCAAATAACGCATCGGCTCAAGCTCCCATTTCCGCGATGATTTGTTGACCCATGGAAGTTTGGTCAGGGGATGTGAATCACTGATTACTAAGTGGGCGAGAGTTCGTGCAGCCAAATTCGTTGCAGCAACACCGTCACCGACATAGCCACCCAACGAGGCAAGACCTGTCGCTCGATCAAAATTCACTGATGGTTGCCAATTGCGTGGAACACCGAGTGGTCCACCCCAGCGTCGAGTGATTTCAAGCGATTTCGTAATCGGGAAGACTTGATGCATTGACTCAACAATTCTTTGATGAATAACATTGTGATTGTCAAATGCCGGTTTGACACTCGACCCAAAATGGTAGGGCGCCCCTCGTCCACCGAATGCAATTCGACCATCTTTAGTGATCTGTACATAGATGATCATGTTCCGAGCGTCGTGATATGTCTCGCGGTTGTGCCAGCCGATTTCTGCTCGTTGTGAATCTGATAACGGTTCAGTGACCACCATGTACGAATACAGAGGCGCGAGCGTTCGTCGGTGTTGTTTGAGTTGAGACGTGAAGCCTTCTGTTGCACGAACAACAATCTGACAACGAACTGTTATGTCTTGCAACTCAACGCGGCGGGAAGTGATTTTGGTGACCCGTGAGTTTTCATAGATCTTTACGCCACGGTTTTCGACGGCCTGCGCGAGACCGAAAGCAAGTTTTGCCGGATGTATAACGGCACAGTGGGGGGTATAGTTTGACGCCAGTAGACCTTGAAGGTTGATTCTTGACTTGCAATCATCGGTAGTCAGCAATTGCAGATCGCTTTCGCTAAACCCGTACGACCTCAATTCGGCCACTTCGTCAACGACCCGGATTTGTTGCACCACATTTGTCGCTCCGCGGATTGTGCCCCCACGATGATAATCACAATCAATGTCCTCTTTTGCCAAGACAGATTCGATTTCGTCAAGAGTGCGAAAACTCTCGCGGTACATATTTATTGCAGCGTCCCGTCCGTGTGCACGGTCTAACTCGCTCAGCGTCATCGGCAAAAAACCACTGCACCAGCCACCATTTCGACCACTCGCACCAAAGCCGACATGATCTGATTCAATAATTGCGATACGAAGATCTGGCTGGAAAAGTTTCAAATAATACGCGGTCCAGAGACCGCTATATCCACCACCAACTATCGCGACATCAACTTCAATGTCTTGTTCGAGGGATTCTCGCTTGACACGATGCTGTGCAATTGAGTCAAGCCAAAACGAACTCACCGCATTTTTGTCCAAAGTTCTCGCAACTCGGGCTCGGGATCTGTTAAAAGTTCAGTTTCTAAGTCAATCTTAAACGTTGAACGGTTCTGCATCTCATACTTCGGCCATGACACTTCTCCAGATTTGGCAAACGCCAAGACTTCAGTCGAAAGATGATCTGCGATCTGCTGGCGATTTGGGTTGTCTCCCGTGAATAGTTCAACATTTGAAGCCTTTATGTTGTCAAACATAAAAGGAAGATCCAGACCGTGGCAACTTCCGAAGGCACCATCAAACACTGGCGTACACCAGGTGAACCAGTACATCCATGAAAGCGAATTGCCTTTTGATCTGGTTTCGCACAACTCCCACGCAGGGGCCCTAAAGTTTTCATCAGTTTGAAATGCAGCAACCATCTGCGATGCAGTGAGGTTTTCGCGATGTCGCGAGTAAAGATCCCAAGCTTTCTTTGCGTCGTTGTCAAATACTTTCTCGTAATAAGGCATCGCGCCGTCAATCGAGAGTGTTGAATTCTCTGGATGCAGTGCAGTCCACAAACGATTCTCGTCGTGATTCGTGCCTACCACCAAGGGTATGCCCGAATCAGCCGATGCTTTAAAAATATCCAGAGGTAATCCAGCACCACCTCTAGTCGGCGTGAAGGTGGAAATATAATTTTCTAAATTAACGAAGAACTTCGCGGTTGCCTCAATCATCTGCTCGACCGACAGATTTCGCAACTCGTCGATGGATTTGCAATCCGCAGAACTCAAATATTGCTCCAATGCAACATCTGCTTGACTTTTGGTACGCAACTGTTTAAGCGATGGACTCATAGCCCACGCTTTTGTTATCAGTCCTTTCGTTAAAGGAGAAGCTGTCAACGCAACAACGCTGCTTCCGCCTGCTGATTCACCAAAAATAGTGACATTAGATGGATCGCCGCCAAACGCCGCGATGTTTCTTTGAACCCACCTCAACCCACTGATCTGATCCAATGTTCCTAAGTTGTTTTCTCCGAGAAACCCAAATGGCCCAAGACGATAATTGACTGAGACCACAACGACATCGCCACGGCGAACAAGCGCTGCGCCGTTGTACCAACTTGTTGCGGCCGTGCCGTTGGTGTAAGCACCACCATGAATCCAAAAGAGCACTGGCTTTAATTTTGTGGCCGAGGCATCGTTAATCTTCGGAGCCCAGATATTTAAGTAAAGACAATCCTCACTGGCAGGTACCGACTTAGTGTTGAGTATTTCTTCCATGAATCCTGGGACTTGTGGAGACTGGTCACCGAAATTTTGTGCAACAACTAAATCGCTATAAATCACAACATCTCTCGGTTCTTCAAATCGCTCGGCAGTTGCAAATTGGATTCCAAGAAATTCACTAACCCCACCGTCTAAATCATTGCCACTGAAAATGCCTGACGAATTTGAAATGTTTGCCATTAGATCAGGCTAGTGATTTTTAAGTACGATATCTTTATGCGCATTAGGAGATTGTCTAATTGGCGCTCAGAAGCACTTTCAAAATTATGGAAATGGATATCTATTAATGCCGCGATCGGCCCGACGAGTGTTCGCGGTAAGCGATTTGGAAGTTTCGGCGAGGGCTCAATCATTTTATTTCCGACGACAACTATTTTCAATGAAAATTACATCCACATTGGTGTCAACACGATGATTGGCGAACATGTTGCTTTATCTGCGGGAATGATGCCTGGGCAAAAATGTATGACGAACCCTGTAGTAAAAATCGGTGACCGTTGTTTAATCGGACGCGGCTCAGGAATAGTTGGACACTTGTCAATAGATATCGGCAACGACGTTTGGACTGGTCACCATGTTTACATCACTGATCAGAGTCATGGATATGAGGATGTCTCACGACCGATTTCAGAGCAGTCCCAACCAGAGCGGGCAGTCACAATCGGCGATGGCTCATGGCTCGGTCACGGTGTAGTCGTATTACCAGGTGCAAAAATTGGCAAACATGTGGCTGTTGGGGCCAATTCTGTTGTTACGGGAGAACTGCCAGACTTTTGTGTTGCAGTTGGCTCACCTGCTCGAGTCATCAAGCAATACACGAACGAATCAGGTTGGCGAGCAAATATTTAAATTGAAAGATCTAATGGTGCCTTGCAGTTGGACATCTCATTATCTGCTGCAAAAGTAGAGATCTTTTCACTAATAGGCAAGCCTTTTAACGGCGTTTCAGAAAACCTTAAATTGATTCCGTTGCGAAGGTCATCGGCGAAGGATCGACGGTCTGCAATATATATCTCGTAATCATCCAACCAAAGTCCAACTATTTCTATTCCTTTGGGGTCTTTGGGTAGTGAAGCTCTAAATTCATCGACAAACGATTCAATAGTGTCGGTGGCTTTATCGACGAGCGCTGCACGTTGCGAAAGCGCATCAACGCCCAAGTAATCTACAAGGCGATAATCGGCAAGCGCGATGCGTTGTTGCTCTGAGATCAGACACCGAGCCTGAGCCGCTTGGGCCCACTGACGGTCATCAAATTTATTGATCGCTTGTTTTGACGCAAAAAACAAACCGTAAATCCACATTGCAATAATTAGCGCGACAACAGTAGTTAACAGTGTTCTAAAAAATAGTTTCAAAAGATACCTTTGGCTTAAGACTCATATAAACGATAGGCGAGAACCCTCGACTGATAGAACTATGTGGTGGTTATCGGTGTTGATTCTGACGTGACAATCGGCTCAAATACGAAGATTAATTCGCGCAAACGACTCGCAGATGCGGTTCGACTAATCAGATCGATTGTGAGTTTTCACCGCGGGCTGTTTATTACTGCAGTCGCTGGAGCGGCATTGTTTGCGGTTTGTACCGTCGCATCGTCAATCGGCGTTCGTTGGATGGTTGATCGAGTAATTTTGGTTCGATTCAACGAGGGTCGGTTAGACCTTGGAGCGCTGGTGACAGGCTCAATCTTGGTTATTGGAATTGGTTTGTTGCGAGCAGTCGGTGTCGTGGTGCGAAGGAGTTTCGCTGGCAAAACTGAATGGCGAACCGCAGAGACAATTACCAATTCAGTGATTGATCATGTTGTCGCACAGCCAGTCAAGTGGCATCGAAAACTTTTGACCGGAGACATCGTGGCGCGATGTGGAATTGATGCAGATGCCAGCGTCGCGATTTTGGCGCCTTTGCCGTTTGCATCATCGGTGGTTGTGATGATGGCAGTAGCAGCGGGTTGGATGCTTTACGTCGACATTCCTTTGGGGATGCTTGCCGTGGTTGTGTTCCCGATTTTGCTGATGATGAACATCGCATATCAAAAACGGATTGATCGCTACTACGCGCTGGCACAAAATGAACTCGGCAATCTTTCCGAAGCAGTTCATGAGAGTTTTGACGGTGTAATGGTGGTCAAGTCGTTTGGCGCTGAAACCCGCGAGACTGAGCGCCTCTCAATCATCACCTCGCGTTTGCGAAAAGCACGAATTGACGCAGTCAGCGTGAGATCAATGTTCGAGGCTGCACTTGATGCAATTCCTTCGTTGATCAATATTGCCCTGATCGTTCTTGGCGCGATGCGAGTCAAAAGTGGAGCGATGACAATCGGTGATTTAACAAGTTTTATTTATTTATTTACATTGCTGGTTTTCCCGCTGCGGATAATTGGCTATTTATTCTCGGAAATTCCACATTCTGTAGCGGGTTGGCGCAGAGTTCGAGAGGTTTTAGATGAGCCAATAGGCAGTGATCCAAACAGGACTATAGATATTCCAAGTAATGGCACCGCTATAAAACTCGAGGATGTCTGTTTCGATCACATCCCTGGGACTGGTGTGATCACTAATTTGTCGTTCAGTGTCGCTTGCGGTCAAACAGTGGCGATCGTCGGTTCAACGGGTTGTGGCAAGACGACTTTATTGCATCTGATTGCTGGACTCATCGCCTGCGACTCCGGGGTGGTTGCCGTGCAGCCAGGGGGTGTTGGCCTTGTCTTTCAGGAGGCATTCTTGTTCGCCGAAACTCTGCGTTTTAATATCACTCTTGATTCGCCGCTCACCGAATCAGAAGTCAGCTGTGCACTGAGGGTTGCCGAATGCGACGAGTTCGTCGACCAATTGTCCGATGGCCTGGATACAGCAATGGGTGAACGGGGAATCAACCTCAGCGGTGGACAACGACAACGGATCGCATTGGCCAGAGCGATTGCGCACGGCAGAAGCGTGTTGTTGCTGGATGATACGACTTCGGCGTTGGACCCTGCAACTGAGGCCCGTGTTGTAGAAAACCTTCGCGAACTTTCGCAACAAAGTCACAGCACGACGACAGTTGTGATCGTCGCGTCGCGACCATCGACAATTGCTTTAGCCGATGAAGTTTTATATATGAGAAACGGTTCGATAGTGGACCACGCCCCACACAATATTTTGTACGACAAAAATGCCGACTATCGCGAATTAATTGATGCATTTGAACATGACCGTGGTTCCGCCAGTGGTGCCAGTGGGGCACGACAATGAACGAGCCGAACGGCCGTTTCGTAACCGCGAAAACAATCAATCGCGGTGTCGGTATTGCACCAGTTCTTAGCAGTGGGTTGAGAGTTACTTTTTTATTGTCCGTGATTGGTTCGCTGGCCAGAGTCGCGGTTCCAATTTTGATTCAGCAAAGCATCGATAACGGATTACAACCTGGCAATATTCGAGTCGGCTACATCGCCGTATTAGGACTTATCGCCGCAATCGCCGTTCTATTGGCAGCATGGGCACTTAGAACTGCCGTTTATCGACTCGGTATCAGCGCCGAACAAGGTCTGTACACGATCAGAGTCAAACTTTATGAACACATTCATCGATTAAGTTTGGCCGATCACAACGAAGAGCGCCGGGGTGCACTCGTTTCAAGAGTTACAAGTGACATTGAAACACTGACAATGTTTTTTTCGTGGGGTGCATTGGTCTGGCTTTTGGACGGTTCACTTATGTTCGTAGTCGCCTGCGTAATGCTTTCTTATGATTGGATTCTCGCACTCGTTGCTTTTGCTGTTTCAGCGCCTCTGTTTCTTGTTTTGAGATCATTGCAAAAAAGACTCGTTGATGCTTACGGCCTTGCTCGTGAGAACAATGCCGAGCTTCTCGGCACGGTCAGTGAACTTGTCTCTGGCACAGAGACACTTCGTGCGTACCAGGCCCATGAGCCGATGGTTATGCGAACGAAAAAAGCAGTCAAAGTGAGAGCGGATTCTCAAATTAAGGCAGGAATCATCGGAGCTTTTCTGTTTCCATCTGGTGAGGTCTTTGCTGTTTTTACAATCGTTGCGATTGTTACTTGTGGTGTGGTGCGTGGAGTCGGGGGCGGTCTTTCAGCAGGAGCAATGGTTGGATTTGTATTTCTTACATACAGATTTTTAGAACCGATTGCCGAATTTACTGAAGTCGTGGATCAAACCCAAACCGCCGTCGCAGGATTGCGCAGAGTGTTGAGTGTCTTGGATACGCCAACAGGGCCGGCCGCCTCGGCGCATCCGGTCGCCTTACCAACAGGCCCGATCAGTATTGAGTTCCGCGAAGTAAGTTTCGCCTACGGCTCGCGGATTGACACTCAAGATGATGATTTACCAGTTCTTAAAAATATTTCGCTGAAGATTCCCTCACAACAGCACATCGCGTTAGTCGGCGCATCTGGCTCGGGCAAAACAACACTTGCACGGCTGATTGCAAGATTTGCAGATCCGACCATTGGCGCAGTACTTCTATCCGGTGTGAATCTTCGAGAGATTGATAACGATCTCCTTCGCCAACGGTTGGTTGTCGTACCACAAGAGCCGTTCTTGTTTGCCCAGACGATCGCATATAACTTGTTGTTTGCTCGGCCGCAATCAACCAATGCCGAATTGATATCTGCATTTGATCGACTTGAATTGGGGGACTGGATTCGATCTCTGCCCAAAGGATTAGAAACTAATGTTGGTCAGCGTGGATCGTCATTGTCGGCTGGAGAAAGACAGCTCATCGCTCTTGCTAGGGCGGCTTTGACCAACCCAGATGTGCTGGTGCTGGATGAAGCGACGTCGGCCGTAGACGCTTTGACCGAAGTGCAACTAGCTCGGGCGCTCAACGCTATTTCTGCGGGTCGAACTACGGTTTCAATTGCACATCGTCTGAGTACTGCGTCACGAGCAGATCGAATCTTGGTTCTAGAAAATGGAGTAATCGTTGAAGACGGCTCACACTTGGAGTTGATGTCTAAGCAGGGTAATTATTTTGCGCTGTATCAGCAATGGCTCGCATCTTCGAACAGCCAGATGAATTTATGAGTTCATTGACCATATCAATGCGCAATTGCGCTGTGAGAATAGTTTGCGCAGTGATACTGGTTTCTGTTGCGGCATCGTGCTCGATAAATGCTCAACGCGATGCCGTTTGTAATATGGCCGATCGTTGGAATGCGGCAAGCACTGCAGTTGCTGAGGTGAGCGTGAACATAGACGAAGTGAGTCCAGGGCGTTTAAAAATGGTGTTGTTTGAAGCCACGGACACGCTGGACACGATGGGAGAAGTTGCCCCTTTAAGCATCAGATTTACGATTGATAAGTTGGCTGAGACTTACCAGTCCTTCAGTGACGCCCTTGAACAACTTGATTGGAACTCAAGTTTGATTGATAAAGATTCTGCAGCGACCAGCGCTCGAGTGCGTTTAGCCAGCGATGAGATTGAGAGTGCTCAAAGCGACCTCGGAGAGTACATCGATATTGAGTGCAATGTTCGAATCGATAATTTAATCAATCAACTACCCGATATTGGTTCAACTTTGCCAGACCCTGTAATTCAAGATGAAACAAAAGAATTACCTGATGTAAGTTTCGATAATGATGCCAGTTTGTATAACGCGTTTGGAGCCTTAGCAATAGAAAGATTTGGTATTGCGGTGACCGTCGAGCAAACGACATGCGTCGGAACGGGACTTGTGCAAAGGTCGGCAATCAACAATGCTCAGTTAGACGCGCGATATTGGACAATTCTTCAAAAGATCTTCGATGATTGTTTGGTTCCAATTAACATCGCCGAATTTCTGAGTAAATAATTACAAGTATTTTGGCTAGAGTATTGCCAAATGGAACTACTACTGCTTCGACATGCGCAACCACTGTGGATTGACAACGACCTATGTGTTGATAATCCGCCACTAACGGATCTCGGTTTTAGACAGGCTGAGCTGCTTGGTAAACGGATGGCCCGTGAGCATCTTGACCATATATACGTTTCACCATTGCTTAGAACCCGACAAACAGCCAAACCGATGCTGCGTGAGTTGAAGCGTGACGAGGTAATCGAACCGTGGTTAGAGGAGATACGAAGCCCGGTTTGGCACGGTTCTCCTGGCGAACGTGCGTCCGCGGCCTATAAAGAAGAACGAGCTCGACCCGGCAGAGAACGCTGGCAAGGACTTGAAGGTGGAGAACCAGTTAAAGATTTCATAGCGCGAATTCACGCAGGGGCCGAGAAATTTTTGGGTGATCGCGGCATCTACAGAATCGAGCATGAACTCCCAATTTGGCATATTGAAAAGCCAGGAGAACGAATTGCATTTGTGGCTCATGCTGGCACCAACAGTGCGGTGATTTGTCATATTTTGGGTTTAGCCCCAACACCTTGGGAGTGGGAACGCTTTGTGCTCGGCCACGCTTCAATAACAAGACTTGAAGCGTTAAAAATAGGAGACGGATATGTTTTCGCCTTGTCGCCATTGTCTGATCTAGAGCACATACCAACGCAAGATCGCACTAACTAGATTCGAGATCTTTTGATTCAAAGGTGGCGGAGGATCTCACTTCTCCGCCACCCGATTAATCGAGCCTGCAATTACGGTTGTGGGAGCACATCCGTGATCTGACAAGCATCGACAGCTTTTACAACTGGATAGGGGCTCACTGGCGCTCCACCTTTTGGATGAACTTCAAAGTGCAGGTGAGGTGAACCAGCAAAACCAGTTGAACCCATGTAACCAATAATTTGTCCAGCCTTGACGACTGAGCCAACTGCAATCCCAGCGGCAAAAGAATCAAGGTGGGCGTAAAAGAAATAGGTTCCATCGGCAATGGTCAATCGAAGTGCGTTGCCACTTAACGCTGCATTGGCCCCGTACATTTTTGTGATCGTTCCGTCAGCGACTGCATACAGCGCCAGCCCTTTGACGCCCATAATGTCAACACCTTCATGCTCTCGGCCACCAGGTCGAACCTCGCGCCAAGTGTCGGTGAAACTGCATCGACCCTGTGCAGGAAATACTTTGATCTGGGGTATTCCAAGTGTTTCAAAATCAGGCAGCAGTCCAAGAGCAATTGCTGTTGGCAAGTCAACTGCTGAAGTGACATTCAATCCTCGAGCAGTTTGAAACGCCGCCAACGAAATTGCAGTTGCTACTCCAAATATCGCATCAACTCCACCTTTGACTTCAATTGAATTGGCGATCAATCTTTCTTGCAATAGACGAACGGCATCGCTTCGTTGTCCGCGAACCGGAAGAGTATCGATTGTCAACATTCCATTTGATGGTGCAACAGCAGGTATTGCCGCTGGAGCAGAAGCCACAGGAGCAGACGCCGCAACGACTACCGTTTTGGCAACTGCCTTAACTTCTACAGGCTTCGCCACTGCGCCTTGCGGAACCAATCCGAGTGCAACTGCAGTTACATCATCGAGAACCTGTGTGATCGCAAGACCCTTGGCTGATTGGAACTTGGCAATTGCAATAGTTGTTGCTAATCCGTAGATGCCGTCTGCGCCACCCTTGACAGGAACGCCGTTGTTAATCAATGCTTGTTGCAGCGACCAAACAGCTTCGTTCTTGGTGCCAACAGTCGGCATCGCCTTTGGATCAATTTGTTGTGGATCAATCAGGCCCAAGAACTTTGCAGTGCGCTCATCAAGCGCGCCGGTTGGCTTGAATCCAACAACTTTTTGAAAGTGCTTAAGTGTGCTGCGAGTGGTGTTTGAGAAACTGCCGTCGGCGCCACCTTTGAGCGTGAACCCTCGTGAAATAAGTGCTTGCTGTAAGCGAACAACAGTGCTGCCTGAGTCACCAAAAACAGGCAAGGCTTGAACTGCGGCGTTGGCCGGCGATGAGGCTAGACCGAGGCTTAGAATTGCTCCTGCGAAGCCTAAAACAATGAACTTTGAGACTTTTCCTTGTGATTTTGACATTACTGCTCCCTTGTGAGATTCGATTAAGGGATCGGCAGTTGGTTGCTGAACTTGAGTGAAATATCACTTAAAATCTTGATACAGCCACTTAGAGTGGTATTTGTAGCAAAGACTCTTTGCGAAGCGCTGATTTACTGTGTTTTAGCGATTACTTACAGTGCTAGAAGTACGAAAATTAGACGGGAAGTTTGACCAGTTGACTCAATTTGGGTGTGAGATTCCAAAAGGAAACTAGTTCTTCGTACCTGTCGACTGCTGTCTGATCTAACGGTGCATCTGTCTTAATAGCCCGAATCATGATATTTCTTGGTGTGTGCTCGTCACCTACGAACTCAATTATTTCAGTTCGATATCCCATGATTCGAAGGATCTGCGCGCGGATGGCGTCGGTCAAAATATCTCCGAATCGTTCTTTTAAGATGCCGTGTTTAAGAATTATCGGCCAAGGTTCGGGTGTCTCAATCAGTTGCATCTGAATATCGTGATGACAACATGGCGCGACCAACAGCAATTTCGATCCGTGATTAATCGCCCAAGCGATTGCATCATCCGTAGCCGTGTCACAAGCGTGAAGCGCAATCATGATGTCTGCACCGTCAATCTCAGTTGCCGCAATTGCCTCCGCGCGAAATTCAATCGAGTCAGTGATACCTAAGCGATCTGCAATCTCTGAGTTGCGCCGACGAGACTGCTCTCGAATATCTATGCCTATTACTTTTATCAAGGAGTACGTCTCGCGCAGATATTGGTGTGCGGCAAAAGTCAAATACGCGTTCCCGCAACCGTGGTCAACGATCGTCATTGGTTTGTTGTCGCTTACTTCGATGTGATCAGCCGCCACAGCACTAGTCAACGCCGGCACTAAAATTCTTAAAAACTCTTCAACTTGCAAATATTTGTCCTGCTTGGTCGGTTTGATTCGTCCATGTGCATCGGCGATACCAACTTCGCGCAAAAATGGGTCGGTTGCGTCAAGCATCCGTTGTTTTTGTTTGTCATGGCTCAAAGACTGTTGATTCTTTGCGGCTTCAATGAATACTTGAGCATCACCTTTTTTGGTGAATCGAATCGTCATTGTTTGGGTCACGCTTTCAATCAAAATATTTGCAAAGCCCGAATTCATGTGTTCGATTATTGAATTCGAATCTCGGGCGATGTTCGAGGTCTTAGAAGTCGTTCCAGCGATTTCGATAACTTGTAATTTAATTTCATCTTTAATTTGAACAGGTCTCAACTCAATCTTTTCGGCGTGCGGTTGCATATTTCTTCGTCGCCCTGAAAATACTGCTCGGACAAGACTCTTCGTATCGCCAATGAGCGCTAGAGCGTCAGCAGTCGCCTGTTCGAACTCAATTGGCACTGTTTTAAACCTGTCTAGATCGACTTTTGATGACGGTGATTGCAACGCCAACCGGTTGATGTTCTTCTAAACGAATCAGTGCTGCGAATCAAAATGACCATTGATTTTCCGCCAGAAGTGCCGAGACGACGCTCAATTGTCAGATTTCCGTTTGCGGTTCCGTTACCTTCATCGGCAAAGAATGCCATTACGAGTGGAACTTCGATTATTAGTTGATGATTCAAAAACTGCGAGGCAAAATCCTGTTGAATTCTCGAAATATCAGCAGTCTCGGCACGACCGTCGCAAGTGATCGTTGCATCATCAGTGAAATAACTCATTACCGCGTCAAGATCTCCACGACTGAGAGCATCGGAGTGCATTGAAACCAACTGTCTGAGGTCAAAATCGGTCGCCAATGAGGCCGGTCGGGGGGTGTCGTCCTCGGAAGGTTTGTTTGAACCGTTAGAAGATTTTGTGGTGCGACGAGAATCTCGAATGTCGTCCGATGAAAGGCCTGTTTCAGCGGCGGCAAGTTGGCGCATCAGACGAATGAACTCTTTGCGCTTCAACACACCCTCGTGTGCTGCGTATTGCACCGCGAGTCCATCAATTAAGCCTGAGATTCTTGTCGCAGATTCGCGCGGATGAACACAATGAAATTCTCCTGATTCGTTTCCCGCTCGAAGAACTTTTTCAAACACGGCGATGGATTGAGCATCTAGTTCTTGGCTGATTGGCTTCATTTTCGGGTTCCGCAGTGCTTCACCCCAAGCATCGATCCACAGCATCCATTCGACATCGTCACTACCTTCAGGCACATAGCTCTCAATCAGTCGCCACAACTTGGCTACTGCCGTGGGGGCTGATGCACTGTCGCGTTGCATGTCGGCAAGATCTTTATTCGCATAATGTTCGAATGCTGCAGCAAGCAATTCTTCTTTGGATGCGAAGTGATAGTGAATGAGGCTGTTAGAAACTCCGAGTCGTTTGGCGACATCTGCCACTCGGGTGCCCGCAAAGCCGCGTTCAATGATGACATCACAGGTAGCCTCAAGAATCTCAATGCGACGCTGCTCAACGGTTTCTTTTTTCACTACCTGCGCACGATACTCACCTATGAGCCGCGCCTGCACATTGCCACCCAAGTTGGCTTATGGGTTGATGCAATGAAAGTTTCGCATAGGGGATACTTGCGGTCCACCCAGGTTGCCTTCATGGCCCTGTACACGATCATTATCACTGGTTCATTGGTGCGGCTGACCGGATCTGGATTGGGCTGTGTCGACTGGCCACAGTGCAGCGATACAAAGTTGATCGACGTTTCATCAACACACGCCGCGATCGAGCAACTCAATCGACTGTTTACCGGGGTGGTTGCGGCTGCGGTAATTGTGTGCGTGCTGTTTGCTTTCAAATTGCAACCAAAACGCCGAGACCTCATAGGAATGTCGATCATGCTCGTTATCGGGGTTTTGGCTCAAGTGATTATCGGAGCGGTCGTAGTTTTGACCGGGTTGAATCCGTTTTCTAACATCGCGCATTTTTTGGTCAGTGTTTTTCTGATGAGCGTTGCTTACATGTTGGTTCAGCACGCAAAGATCTCTCGAACAACAGCAGAGGTTGTACCTCGCGGTGAGCCGCTGATTAAAGATGTCGTTGTCATTCGACTCGTGAAACTTTTGGTTTTGGCTACTGGGTTGGCAATAATCACTGGCACGATCGTCACAGGATCAGGTCCGCATGCGGGGGATTTAGAAGCACCGAGGCTCAATATTGCTTTGAGCACCATCGTCAAAGTACATAGTTCAACGGTTTGGGTTGCGATGATCAGTGCCCTTGTTCTCGCACTTACTATTCGACGGAAACGAGACTTGGCAGTGATTTTGCAGAAGTCTCTCGGGCGGTATTTATTTGTCTTGGTCTTTCAGGGTGTTATTGGTTATGCGCAATATTTTCTCGGTGTGCCCGTGAAGTTGGTGGCCGTACATGTTGCTGTATCTGTTCTAGTCTGGCTTTGCGCGCTTGATATTTATTGGAATTCAAGACTTTCGGCTTTGCCACAAAGTGTGCTTGACTAATAGACAACATGTGGGGGTCTAGTTCTAAAATTCGCAAGTTAGCGATGAAGACCTTGTTGTTTCTTACGACTGCTTTAACTGTTGTAGGTTTCGCGCCAGCGGGCAGTTTTGCT
>CAMCZA010000008.1 GCA_945885515.1 Ferrithrix thermotolerans DSM 19514
TTAAATCGGCCTGTTGCAAATTCGCGCCGGTCAAGTTTGTATTTGTCAATAATGAAGATGAAAGCCAAGCCCGAGAAAGTGTTGCCCCCGTCAAATTTGCTCCTGTCAGGTTGGCATTTCGCAGATTCGCAAGCGTCAGATTTGCACCCGCCATGTTGGCATTGGTCAAATTAGCAAATGACAAATCTGCACGCGCAAGATTTGCCCCAGAAAGATTTGCGCCAACCAAATTTGACCACGACAAAGATGATCTGGCTAATTTTGCATTAGCGAGATCAGCCTGCGCCAATTCGGCACCTGGCTTAATTTTGTATCCGTTAACCAGCCTCGAGTTTTCGCTCGGAGCGCAAGCAGCCAACGAAGCTAAACAAGTCAACGCAGTCATAGCCAACAAAGCATTACTGACAATGGTTTGTCTAATTTTCATGAAATCCCACATTGCAAGTTGACTGAGAAAAAAACTATAACAATTGTCGGGGAGGGGGGACTTGAACCCCCGGCCTCCTGGTCCCAAACCAGGCACGCTACCAACTGCGCCACTCCCCGGACTGAGTAATGCTACCGACTTACGAGCCCACGAACTGTCGCCAGCAAATGTTTCACGTCTTGACTATCCACATATCTTGCAATGCCCGCCCGCACGACCCCGCCACTATTTGTAAGCCCCAGTCGCTCGACAATCTCCATTGCATACGAATCTCCCGACCACACTGCAATCTTTTTCGCCGCAAGTTCTTGAGCAACACGATCAGTGCTCATTGAATCAACAGTGAATGAGACGGTTGGTGCGCGCGAATCCAAATCATGCGGACCCCACACCGTGATTCCAGGAGTGTCTAGCAATCCTTCAAGTAGTGGCGCGAATAAGTCACTCTCAATCTTGGCGAGCTGTTGCATGTCTTCCTCAATTAAAAACCGCGCGGCTGCCTGAACTGCGGCAATACTTTCAAAATTCGGTGTACCAGTTTCGAATTTTCGCGGACCAGTGTCACTTGCGGCGCGCACCTTTGCGACTGGCAATGAGTTCAGTAATTCTGGTTCGATATACATCACTCCTGCATGAGGTCCGTACCACTTATACGGGGATGTAGCCAGAACATCGCACCCAAGTTCGCGAATATTTATCTGTTTGTGTGGTGCAAGTGCGACGGCATCTACAAAAACTCTTGCCCCGTGTTTGTGAGCGATAGCGATCACGGCATCTAAGTCCGGCATTGTGCCGATTAAATTTGACGCACCTGTTACTGCCACCCATTTCGTGCGATCGTCGACTAATTTTTCAAAAGCATTCATGTCGAGGCGACCAGTGTTGACGTCAAACGGCGTCAACACATGCTCGGCGCCTGAAAGCTCGCAAGCGATTCTCCATGGCGAAACATTTGCTTCGTGATCTAATTGTGTCCCGACTACTCGGTCGCCACTTTTTAAAGTTTTTGCAACCGCGCGCGTGAATGCCATCGTCATCGTTGTCATGTTTGCACCTAGACATATTCCAGAAGCATCTGCGCCAAGAAATTCACCAACGACAACCCGAGTTGACGCAAGCAAAGCATCACAGGCATCAGCAGCAGGAAAGAATCCCCCAGTGTTGGCGTTTGATCCATTTGCGGCCCACTCGGCCATTGCATTTATTGCAACATCCACCATCTGCGTTCCTGCAGGTCCATCAAAGCGAGACCACCCGTCTCTGACACCAGGGAAGTGGTGGCGCAGCGAATTATTTTGCGCGTTTGGCAATTTTGGCCAAGCGTTTTGCCGTTTTACCAACGGGCTCAATGCTTCTCTGATCCAGGTCGCCAACTTCGATGCCATTGAAAAAACGCACGCGATATCGCAACCAGTTGAATCCGTTAGCCAAAATCACTTTGCCCTCGCTACCAACAGCAACTCCCGTGAGTTCAACTGTCGAGCGCACAGTGTCGCCCATGCTCAGGTCAAGTTGGTTGGCATGAGGGTTTGCAAGAGCATGGGGTTTCCAGCTTTGCGAGGCTGAGGCAGGTGAGTTAGAAGACATGGTCACAGTTTGCCACAGATACACTGCTCGGCACTGTGAAAACGACAATCGAAGCCCTAGATGGCAATAAAATCAAACTTTCAATCGAAGTCGACGAGACCGAATTTGAGCGCTATTTAGACGGAGCCTTCAAAAAAATCTCGACTCAAATCAGAATTCCAGGGTTTCGTCAGGGCAAGGCGCCGCGAAAACTTATTGAAGCACAAATCGGTGTCGAAGCTGCAAGGTCACAAGCAATTGAAGACGCGATTCCGGCCTCACTTGCACTCGCGGTTCGTGAGCACGATCTAGACATCATCGCCACACCAGAAGTAAATCTGACTAGTGGACAAGAAGATGGCAATGTTTCATTTGACGCAACATGTGAAGTTCGTCCAGTTGTCAAAGTTGCTGGCTACAAAGGTCTTCGTGTCGAATTGCCAGCATTAATTGCCAGCGATGCCGACATTGAAGAAGTTGTCACTTACGAGCGCAAACGTCATGCAACCCTCGTTGATGTTGATCGCCCAGCGAAAATTGACGATCAAGTTACTCTCGATCTTGTTGGCTCGCGTAATGGCGAACCGCTACCAGGGTTGAACGTCGATGATTGGCTTTATGAAGTTGGCAAAAATTGGGTTGCCGAAGATTTTGATAAAAATATTATTGGATCAACAACTGGTCAGAAACTTGAGTTCACTTCACTTCCCTCCGGTATGTCAGAGACCGCAGACTTTGTTGTCGATGTTAAAAAAATTCAAGAGCAAGTGCTCCCAGAACTGAACAACGAATGGGTCGCAGAGCATCTTGCAGAACATGATTCGATTGAAGCCTGGAAGTTGGCAGTGCGAACTCGAATCGAAGAATCTCGTCTTAACCAGGTTCGCAATACGGTTGTTGAAAAGACCACATCGGCACTTGCCGAACTGGTTGATATTGAAGCCCCAGAAGCGATGGTTTCAAGCGACCTGCGTGGCCGTGTGCAAAACACACTCAAGCAGTTCGAACAACAAGGCATTTCAATGGAACAGTGGTTGTCAATCACTCAACAAACTGCCGAGCAATTTGTCGACGCACTCAAAGAGCAGTCGACGCTTGCTGTAAAAGTCGACATTGCCTTGCGAGCTGTTGCGCTCGCAGAAAGTCTTGAAGCCAGCGAAGACGACCTTGAAAATCAGTTCGAACGAATTGCCACACAAGTCAAGAAAAAGCCGGCAGCGATTCGAAAGGCCTATGACACCAACGACGCAATCGCAGACTTGCGCGCACAAATTTCAAAGTCAAAAGCAATTGACTGGTTATTGCACAATTCGAAATTCGTTGATGACCAGGGCAATGAGATTTCTACTGACACGGTCTTAGGTGACCATAGCCACGACGAAATTGTCGCATTAGAGCCAGAGTCTGAAACTGATCACGAACACACAGATCAAGAACCGGCAGATCACGCCTAGGTAACTGCTCAGAGCTGGCACCAACGCAATGGCCTCGGTGTTTTAAGCCAATTTCTCGTCTCAAATAGCGCCTTAGTGAATAATCTCTCATAATTTGGCGCGACTAAAGCCCGCATACTTGGGTCCCACGAACTAGCGTTATTAGTCAGAGAATAGTCAGTGTCGAGGCAATTTAATTCAAAGTATTAGAGGTATTTTTCGTGGATTTCGGTCAAAACTATTACGTACCAAACGTTACTGAGCAGACGAGTCGTGGTGAGCGCGTATACGACCTTTACAGTCGGTTGCTCAAAGAGAACATCATTATTCTTGGTACGCCGATTGATGACACCATTGCTAATTTGGTCTGTGCGCAATTGATTCATCTTGAAAGTGAAAACCCGGATAAAGACATCAATATCTATATCAATAGTCCGGGCGGTGACATTTCGGCTCTGTTTGCAATTTACGACACGATGCAGTTCATCAAAAATGATATTGCCACAATCTGTCTAGGGCAGGCAGCATCAGCCGCGGCCGTGTTGCTGGCAGCCGGCACAAAGGGCAAGCGACTTGCATTGCCGCATTCGCGAGTTTTGTTGCATCAGCCATATGCGCAGGTTGGCTATGCGCAAGTGACAGACCTTGAACTTGCAGCCCGTGAAATTTTGCGAATGCGAGAAATTCTCGAAGAGATCCTCGCGCAACATACTGGTCAACCGATCGATCGTGTGCACAAAGACACCGATCGCGACTTCGTCATGGAGGCTCAGGCGGCCAAAGACTACGGAATCATTGATGAGGTTATTTCGACTAGAGCATTTGCAGATCGTTCAGGACCAATTCGTTGAGTATTAAAGCGGGGGAATAATGGCAAAGTTTGGAGACTCAGCAGAACTCGTCAAGTGTTCTTTTTGTGGTAAATCGCAAAAGCAGGTCAAAAAACTAATTGCCGGTCCCGGTGTCTATGTTTGTAACGAGTGCATCGACCTCTGCAACGAGATAATCGATGAAGAGTTAAATGATCAAACAGAAGTAAGTCTTGAAAAGCTGCCAAATCCGCGCGAGATCCGCGCGTTCCTTGACGAATACGTAGTCGGTCAAGAAACTGCAAAAAAAGTTCTTGCGGTAGCTGTGTTCAACCATTACCGACGAATTCAATACAAGCAAAATACATCCACGCGCAGAGACGATATTGAACTTTCAAAGAGCAACATCATGTTGCTGGGTCCAACTGGTTGTGGAAAAACACACATGGCTCAGACACTCGCTCGATTGCTGAATGTGCCATTCGCGATTGCTGACGCCACCGCATTAACTGAGGCCGGCTATGTCGGAGAAGATGTTGAAAATATTTTATTGAAACTTCTTCAGGCAGCGGACTTTGATGTCAAGAAGGCAGAATCAGGAATCGTATACATCGATGAAATCGACAAAGTCGCCCGCAAAAGTGAAAACCCCTCGATCACGCGAGATGTTTCGGGTGAGGGAGTTCAGCAAGCGTTGTTAAAAATTCTCGAAGGAACAGTCGCATCTGTTCCACCTCAGGGCGGCCGCAAACATCCGCACCAAGAGTTCATTCAGATCGACACGACAAACGTGCTGTTTATTTGTGGTGGCGCATTTGCGGGACTTGATCAAATCATTGCCTCAAGAATTGGGCAAAAAGGTGTTGGGTTTCATGCTCAGGTCAAGTCAAAGTCAGAAAAAGATCCCGGTGAGTTATTCGCTCAAGTCTTGCCAGAAGATTTATTGAAGTTTGGCATGATTCCCGAGTTCATTGGCCGACTGCCGATGATTGGTGCCGTTAATAGTTTGGATCGATCGGCTCTGATTAAAATTTTGACCGAACCAAAGAACGCGTTGCTTAAGCAATATCAGAAATTCCTCGAATTTGAAGACGTCAAACTTGAATTCACGACCGAAGCACTTGAATCTGTCGCCGATCAAGCGTTGGTTCGCGGCACGGGGGCCCGTGGGCTTCGTGCAATTCTTGAAGATGTGCTTCTTGAAACGATGTATGAATTACCTGGTCAAGGAAACATCGCAAAAGTGATCGTTGACTTGGACGCGGCGAAGAAAATCTCGGCTCCGACTTTGGTGCCGAGAACTTCACAAGCCACACGCCAGCGTCGCGCAGCATCATAAATTAATTAAGATTCGCTTATGAAGTATTCAGAGGCGCTTCTATATCTTGACGAGCGCTCAAACTATGAGCGCACGGGTCGAGTTGATTCTCCTTCTACCCAAAACATAGTGCGTTTGATGGATGCGATCGGCAATCCGCAAGATGCGTATCGGTCGATCCACATAACGGGGACAAACGGCAAAGGTTCGACTGCGCAAATAATTACAAAAATCCTGATGGCGCATGGTTTACGGGTCGGCACATATTCAAGTCCACATCTCAATCGAATTAATGATCGAATGTGTATTGACGGCGTGCCGATTAGCGACGAAGAATTCGGATCTCAGATCGGTGCGATCTCTGATCTCGAGTTGATTGCGGGCGTTCGTCCAAGTTTTTTTGAGATTATGACCGCGGCGATGTTTCGTTGGTATGCCGACCAAGCAATCGACGTAGCAGTTGTCGAAGTCGGGATGCTTGGCAGGTGGGATGCGACGAATGTGATCAATTCTGACGTCGCAGTAATTACGAACATTGCACTTGACCACACTGAATACGCAGGACCAACTGTCACACATATCGCCGCAGAGAAAGCAGGAATCATCAAACCGTCTAGCGTTGTCGTCCTCGGCGAGACAGACAATTCACTTCGTGCGATTTTTCTCGAGCCACCTGCTCGCACTCGAATTGTTCGTGGTCAAGACTTTGAGTGTCAAGAAAATCGTTTGGCGATTGGTGGCCGGTTAATTTCAGTGCGCACACCCCGCACGAGATATGAAGATGTGCTCGTTCCGTTGCATGGCAAACATCAAGGCGACAACGCATCTATCGCAATTTGCGCTGCTGAAGAATTCTTTGATGCAGTAATTGCCGCAGAGATTTTAGAGGACGCGATGCAAAACGTGATCATGCCAGGCAGGTTTGAAGTTCTTGCACATCAACCACTCGTCATTATCGATGGTGCGCATAATCCAGCAGGGGCAAAAGTTTGTGCAGAAGTTTTCTTTAACGATTTCAATTTGGACGGCCGTAAAATTCTCGTAACTGGTGCGCTTCGCAGTCGAGATCCGGAAGAATTGTTGACGACTTTTCGAGCCACAGAATTCGACTTAGTAATAACATGTACACCACCTTCGCCTCGGGGTTTACCCGCAAGTGAAATGGCAGATGTTGCAAGACGAGTGGGTTGCGACAATGTTGTTAACGCAGAGTCTGTTGAAGATGCTTGCGAGTATGCGTTAAACATTGCTCAAACTGACGATGCGGTGTTGGTTGCCGGGTCTTTGTACATTGTCAGTGAGGCTCGTCCGTTTTTATTGTCCAAAGACGCTCAATAGCAGAGGCGTGCGAGCCCTAAATTAAGCCTTTAGCCTGAAAGCATGTCAAATTTCACCCTTGTCTTATTGAAGCCCGACGCCGTTGAACGAGGTCTCGTCGGTGAGATTCTTGGTCGATTTGAGGCCAAAGGTCTAAAGATTGCCGCGATGCAGATGCGCACACTCGACGCAGACATTCTTGCGCGTCACTATCAAGAGCATCAGGGTAAGGGCTTTTATGCCGAGTTGGTTTCATTCATGTCGCGTGGTCCGGTAGTTGCATTATCGATTGAAGGCCCGCAAGACACTTGGGAGATCGTTCGAACAATGATGGGGGCCACTAACCCTCGCGCAGCCGCTCCAGGCACAATTCGTGGAGACCTTGGCACATTGTTCACCGAAAATCTTGTGCATGGCAGCGACTCAGCAGAGTCTGCAGCACGAGAGCTTGAGATTTTTTTCCCATTGACTTCGCGTCGCAGCTGAAAGAAAAACCTCAAAAATGGTTGGAGGTAATCCGCTTTCAATTGGCCGAGCCATTGCAGTAGACCTAGGTACTGCAAATACTCTGATCTTTGTCAAAGGTCAAGGTCTTGTTTTAAACGAACCTTCCATCGTCGCAGTAGACACTCAAAGTGGACAAGTTGTTTATGTCGGGCATGAAGCCAAGCGCATGCGCGGTCGAGTACCAAAGACAATTCGGCTGGTGCGACCACTCAAAGATGGGGTTATTGCGGACTTTGACCTTTGTGAGCAGATGTTCAAGCACTTTCTTCAGCGTGTTATAACCAGCAGGTGGGCAAAACCTACGGTGATTGTTGCTGTCCCTTCTGAGGTGACCGGTGTTGAACGACGGGCGGTGCAGGACGCCGCCGAATACGCAGGTGCAAAGCGTCCTGTTTTTATCATTGAAGAAGCAATGGCTGCAGCAATTGGTGCTGGGTTACCGACCCACGAGCCAAGTGCAAATATGATCGTCGACATTGGTGGAGGAACGACAGAGGTTGCAGTTATTTCGCTCGGCGGAATTGTCAACGCTAATTCGGTGCGCATTGGGGGCGACGAATTAACTAATCAAATCATTTTGCGGTTCAAGCGTGATTTTGATCTTGACATTGGTGAGAATACCGCTGAAGAAATCAAGATTCAACTCGGCTCTGCGTGGCCACTTGAACATGAAATAGTTGGCGATGTGGGTGGTCGGGATACCAAATCAGGTTTGCCACGAACTCATGCTGTCACTTCGCAGCAAATTAGAGACATTCTTGACGAATCTGTGCTCAAAATAGTTGACGCAATTAAAATGACTCTCGAGAGAACTCCACCCGAGCTTGCCGCCGATGTAATTAGTCGAGGGCTTATTTTGGCGGGCGGTGGAGCGTTGCTAGCGGGAATGGCTGAACGAGTCACTCACGAAACTGGCATACACGCGTATGTCGCCACGGATCCTTTGCTTTGTGTAATTAATGGAGCCGGGATGACACTCGACAGACTGGATGTGCTCAAGGGCTTGACAATTGAAGGCAACAATTAGACTTAGTAAAACCTAGCGAGAAAGGCTCCTATTCTTAGTGGCTACCGCCAGCACAAATCGACGCCGAGCGATTATTCTTTTGACATTATCGTCGCTAATTTTGATCACACTTGATCTGCAAAATTCGACGGCAGTCTCTGGATTGCGTTCGGTGTTTGGTACTTTTTTCCGTCCAGTCGAAGGGTTGACGCGTGTGTTCACTCGTCCTATCGGAAATGCCTGGTTCGGGATAACCAACTACAACGACGTCTTAGATGAGAATTCATTTCTTCGACAACAAATAGCCCAGCAAGAAGGTGCAACAGTCGCGGCGGCTGCATCGGTCAGGCTTTCGCAAGAGCTACTGGCATTAAACGGATTACCTACATTGGCAGGAATCAATGCAGTAACGGCCCAGGTAATTGGTGAATCTCCGACGAATTTTTCACAAACTATTGAAATCAACCAGGGCAGCGAAAGTGGAATCAGAGTTGGCATGCCGGTTTTGAATGCCGCTGGTCTGATCGGAAAAATCACGAAGGTTTTTGAAAATCGAGCATTTGTGATGTTGATTACAGATCCAGATTTTGGAATTTCAGTCAAAGTCGTCAGTATTAGCCGCACTACGACCGCCACAACAGTTGCAAAAGGCACTAGTGCGACAACTTCAACTGCAGTACCGCTAGAGGTAAGTCCGTTTTTGCCAGATTCAGAGACGACCACTACGACTTCCACAACAGTTCCGATTGCGGGCTTCACCGCAACGGTGACAACCTTGCCGTCAACTCCACAAGGTGTTACTTCGATTACGGTGCCGAAAACCAGCGCTCTTTCTGTTCGCGAAACTGGTGCGCTCGAAGGGCAAGGGCCGTCACGGCAACCCACCGTGAGGTTTGTCGATAACTCCGTGCGCTTCGGCGATATTGATGTTGGAGTGCCAATTGTTACTGCCGGTGGTTCACGCAGCCTTGCCCCGCCTGACATCTTAATTGGAAACGTTTCGCGAGTCGTTGAGCGACTCGGTTCATCTGGTCCGCTACTTGAGATTCGACTTGTCGCCGATTTAAGTAATTTGTCGTTTCTGCGAATTCTTCTTTATCAACCGATTACAGAGAAAAAATAGTCGTGGATACTTTTCTGAAAATAGCAGCGAGCCGTTGGATGCGTCTAGTTCTAGTTTTGTTTTTTGTGCTGGCGTTGCAGACAACGTTATTCGCCCAACTTCGTCCATTTGGAGTGGCAGGTCAAATGATGTTGTTGTTCACCGCCTGTGCTGGTGTCACATATGGGATCACTATCGGAACAATTACTGGTTTAGTTGCAGGTTTGATGTACGACTTGACATTGGCGACCCCGCTCGGGATCGGCTCTCTTGCACTCGGAGTCGTTGGTGCAACAGCAGGCATATATCTTTATTTTTTCCCTACTCCGATTTGGTGGTTACGGATCTTTGCGATTGCTGTCGCTTCAGCGCTCGGAGAAATATATTTCCCTATTGCCCAAGCAATGGTCGGGCTTGATGGTTGGATTCAGTTTCGAATTATAAAAGTAATTGCGGTTGTAGTCGTGGTGAATACTTTATTTGCGCCAGGAATGTTGGTCGTCAGTCGTTGGGTGCTTAGTGAACGCAAGGCGAGGACTTAGTGTCGACACAGTTCAACGGTCGTGCACCCAAGCGATTGAGAATTTTCGGTGGGCTCGCAATTGTTTTATTCGTGGCGATGGGGTCTCGGATGTGGTTTCTTCAGGCTGTTGCATCTCGCGATGCTGAGGTGATCATCGCCAAAGTTCGATCACGAACAATTCAATTACTTCCAGAGCGAGGCCGAATTTTTGATTCTGCTGGTCGCGTCATTGCCGACAATAGACGCACACTTGTAGTAACGATTGATCACTCTGTCGTGCGTAAACCCGCCGAGCGACTTGAACTTGCGACAAGACTCTCTGGGCCCCTCAATGTTCCGGTCGAGGTGTTAATTAAAAGGATGCTGGACCAGCGCTACGGACCCTTTGAGGCCATTCCACTTCGTGAAGGAGTGTCCGAGGAACTCGGTCTTTTTTTGATGGAGCGAGTTGAAGATTATCCAGGCATTTTTGTGCGTGAAGAGTGGCGACGCAACTATCCATATGGGGCACTGGCAAGTCATGTGATTGGTTATATGGGAGCCGTGTTGAAGGGTGATCTGAAATATTACAAGTCAATTGGCTACGACCCGAATGAGCGTGTAGGTCAATACGGAGTTGAGAAGAGTTATGAACAGTTACTGCGAGGCAAACCAGGTTATGTTCGTTACGAAGTCGACGCAGTCGGAAACATCCTCAATCTCGTTGAGCGAGTTGAACCTGTCACAGGTAATGATCTGCAATTATCTATTGATTTAGATGTACAACAATTTGCAGAGCAGGCTCTTGAAACGCAGCTGTTGGTTCGTCGTCGAGTTGAAGCTGGACAATTAAAACTTCCCGACGGCTCCCCAGACCCTAGGTATCCAGAAATCAATTTCTACAAGGCCCCTGCAGGTTCTGTAGTAGTGATGAATCACAACAACGGGCGGATCTTGGCGATGGCTTCGTACCCGAGATTTGATTTGCGATGGTTTGATGGTGGACTTCCGAAAGATAAGTTCTCGCAACTCTTCCCGCAAACCGATGACCCGGACTTATCGATTCTCGTGAATCGTGCAGTATCTGGTCGATATAACGTCGGATCTTCATTCAAGCCGCTTGTTGCTTATGCGGCTTTAGCCAGCGGTCAATTGCCAAATGGAGAAAAGTACACATTCGATGATCGGGGATATTACAAACTTGAGAGCATTGTTGAAAGCAAATGCCAAGATGGGGTTAAATGTCTTTTTCGTAATGCAATCTGCAGGGGGTCAGGTTTGCCCTGCCGTTACGGGAAGGTGAACCTTGAATCTGCACTCGCTGTGTCTAGCGATACTTTCTTCTACAAAATCGGAGAGCAAATACTTACCGAGAGAGGTTATGCACCAATTCTTGAAAACGAGGTGCGCAAGTTCGGTTTAGGTTCACCGACAAATATCGACTTGCCGTTTGAATATGCCGGAACGATCCCGAGTAAAGAATTGAAACAGCGCCTTGCAGACATGGGAGTAATCACCCAAGAAGCAGGCGAGGCATATTACGTGGGTGATCAAGTTTTATTTTCAATCGGACAAGGCCTTTTATCGGCTACACCGCTTCAGATGACCCAGGCTTATGGCGCGATCGCCAATGGCGGTCGAGTGTATGAACCTCGAGTCGGCGTCTCGCTTCTTGCACCAGGAACGCGAGACTCGCAACCCGGCATTGCTGACTTGACTACAACTGAAATAGTTGAAAACTTGGTACCGCTCAGCCCAAAGCGGCGAATTGAAATGACAGAAAAAATCCGTGAGCCAATTGTCAGGGGAATGGCACGTGTTATTCAGGGGCCAGGCGTTACTTTTGACTACTATCACAAGACCACTGGAGAGAATTTATTTTCTTCGTATGACTATGCTGCGCTACCGATTGCCGGAAAAACTGGTACCGCGCAAGGACTTAACAACCTGCCCTGGAACGACTCATCTGTGTTTGGCGCTTTTAGTTTGGATTCAACAAAGCCTTACACGGTTTTTGCCTACCTTGAAAAATCAGGCTATGGATCACAGGCTGCCGCACCAATTGTCAAATGCATTTTCACAGCACTCGCCGGTGGATATCGATACGACAAGGTCTATCCAGCAGACCCGTTGGATAAGACCAGCTATTTAGTGTCAACGCCAACAACATTGCGTAATCCGTTGTGTCTAGTTAGCAGTTCATCGGATATTCGAGAATAACAATGTCTAGTTTCGTACCGCAGATAAGGTCCTCAAACTGGTTCCGTCAGTTTCGCTCGTCGCGGTGGTTTCAGCAAACTTATGAAAGAGAGTCACCCTGGAAAAACATCGACCTGATTCTGCTCGGGGCTGTAATCGTGCAAAGCATTATTGGTTCGTTGACCGTGTATTCAGCGACAAGACAACGTCTGATCAATCAAGGTTTTGATCAATTTTTCTATGTGCAACGCCAAGTTCTTTTTTTAATAGTCGCTGGAGTTGTGATGTTGCTTTTGATGGGTTTTGGTCACGATTGGGTGCGTGAAAAGGGAGTGCATCTGTTTGTAGTCGCCGCTGTGTTGCTGGCCCTCGTACTTGTTCTTGGTGCCGTTTCTAATGGAGCACGACTGTCTTTTGATTTTGGGCCTATCTCATTTCAGCCAGCCGAGTTTATGAAAGTCGCCGTTTTGGTATTTATTGCCGGCTATAACTCAAATGCGGTAGACAACAAAGTCAGTTTTCATGATTTGGCCAATTCGTTGTTGATTCTAAGCGTGCCGTTTGTTTTAATTATGGCGCAACCAGATCTCGGGTCCGCCTCTGTTTTGATTGCTGGAGTATCGGCAATCTTGATCGTTGCTGGCGCTACACGAAGACATATTTTGTTTTTCTCTCTGATGGTCATTGGTTCATTATTCATCGTGACAGTAATAGGCGTCGTGGATAGATATCAGTTGAGGCGTTTTGAAGCATGGTTTAATCAAGACTCCAACGAACAGGGTCTTCAGAGAATTGTTTTACAAGTGAGATTTGCTAAACGCGCTGTTTCTAGCGGGGGATTCTTTGGCAAAGGGTACTTAAGCGGTCCACTCACAAATGGTGCGTATATCCCAGTTCAGTTCGTTGACTTCCCGTTTTCGGCGATCGGTGAGCAGTTCGGAATGTTCGGCGGGACATTCGTGCTTGCACTTTTTGGTGTTATTTTGTGGCGGGTCTGGATGATTGCAAAGTTAGCCAACACCCGTTTCGACCAATTGTTTATGTCCGGGTTTTTTGGAATGTTGTTGTTTCAAGTATTTCAAAATATCGGAATGACTCTTGGAATGGTGCCCGTAAGTGGACTTCCTTTGCCGTTCATTTCATACGGCGGGTCTCATCTCTTGTCGAGTGGGATTTTGCTCGGGCTGTCGCAAAGCATATATATGCGTCGTTTGCACTAGGCAATAGTCGTTTGGGCGGTGCTGTCACGGGGTAGCCTGTAGGCACGGAGCAAAAGCTCCAACCATTCGATTTTCACAAAGATAGTGCGTTCAGTCTCCTGAGTTAGCGCTTCGTTGCGATTGACGAACCTCGGTATCGGGCTTCGTTAGATGAGATTTAGAAGGATTACCGAGATGAGTTACCCCGAGTTACCAGACCACCCACGCGAAGGTCGACTAGTTTCACCAGAGGCGGCAGATGCCGCGCTTGTTCGTCGGCCCCAAATCGGTGACACGCGCCCAGCACCAGCACAGCCTGCAGGTTCGGCGCCTGAGACCAGTGGGGTCAAACCAAAAAGCGCCGCCCCAAATAAGCGTGGCAAGAGCAGAGGATTGAAATTCGGCGGCGAAACTTCTGTCACCGACGAGAATGAAGTTCGAGAGAAGCCCGGCCGACGCAATCGGCGCGGAGGGCGCAATCGTCGTCGTAAATCTGGTGGCGAGCGTTCCAACAATGTCGGTTCGCGTTCTGATTCTGCGACATCGGTTGAGACTGATGCCGAATTAATTGAGCGTCGTCGAGGCAAAGAACGAAACGGTCGACCGCTTGGGCGATACATGATGGTGGTTCAGGTTCGAAAAGATTTCACTCAAGTAGCAATGCTTGAAGGTCGCAGTTTGATCGAGCACTATGTAAGTCGTCCAGCCGATGACAGCGAGCAAATTCACGGCAATATTTATCTTGGTCGCGTACAAAATGTTCTGCCTGGCATGGAAGCCGCATTCGTTGACATTGGAACTCCAAAAAATGCTGTTCTATATCGTGGCGATGTTCAATTCGACAAAGAAGATGTCGTTGAGCAAGGTCCAGAACCACGCATCGAGCATGTTCTGCAGGCTCGACAATTGATTCTTTGTCAAGTCACGAAAAATCCCATCGGCGCCAAAGGTGGTCGCTTGACACAAGAGGTTTCATTGCCAGGGCGTTTCGTGGTGTTGATTCCAGATTCGCGTACCTACGGAATCTCCAAGCGATTACCAGACGATGAGCGTCGCCGATTGCGCTCAATTTTAGATCGAGTCAAACCAGATGAGCACGGCATCATCGTGCGGACAGCCGCTGAAAGCGCAACTGAACACGAACTTCGCACAGACATGACGAGGTTGCTTGCGATGTGGGAAGAGATCAAAGAAAAATCCAAGAAAGCAAGTGGCCCAACATTGCTCTATCGTGAGCCGCCACTTGCGGTTCGAGTGATTCGAGAAGAGTTCAGTAGCGACTATCGCGGGATCATTATTGACGACCGCGAACTCTATGACGAGGTACGCCAATACATCGGAGACTTCAATCCCGAATTTCTAGACCGAGTTGAGTTTTATGATGGCCAGGCAGAAGGACTTTCACTTTTCGAAAAGCAACATGTCCACGAGCAGATTCACAAAGCTTTAGATATTAAAGTCTGGTTGCCGTCTGGTGGTTCGTTGGTGATTGAACACACCGAAGCATTAACTGTGATCGATGTCAATACGGGCAAAAATGTCGGCAAAACAAACCTAGAAGAAACCGTGTTTAGCAACAATCTTGAGGCGGCAGATGAAATCGCGCGGCAATTGAGGCTGCGAGATATCGGCGGAATCATCGTTATCGACTTCATCGACATGGAGACCCGAGAGAATCGTCGCCAAGTGCTTGACCGTTTCAAGAGCGCCCTCTCGCGTGACAAGACCCGCACCCAGGTCTTTGATATTTCTGAATTGGGGCTCGTCGAAATGACCCGCAAGCGAATCGGCGAAGGTTTGTTGACTAATTTCGTTGATTCTTGTCCGACTTGCGAAGGTCGCGGAATCATCGTCGACCACTCAATGCTCGACTAACTCATTGTCGAAAATTTATCAGAGATGAAGTTAGAAACTTTGGTAAAGAGTTTTAGGTCTAAGAAACTTTTTCTTTTGGTTCTTCTTGTCAGCAACTTTTGTCTTCGCTTAAACAGAATTGGTGACCCGCTAACAGGTTTTTACGAGCATAGGACCACACAAACCGCATTTGGAATAAAAAGTTTAACGCAGAACGGTATGAACCCATTTACTGCAGAAATGCCGGTTTTTGGTCCTCCGTGGAAAGTCCCATTTGAGTTTCCGATGTTTCAGTGGTTCGCCGCAGTTCTGGTTCGAACCCAGTTATTCACGGTTGATCAAGCTGGAAGGATTGTTGCGTCGATAAGTATCCTGTCCGTGGGTTTAATCGTCTTCAAAATTCTTTCAGAACTACATGGAGAATTCGTCGCATGCTGTGGAACCGCGATTCTTATTTTCTCGTCGTTTGGGTTGCTGGTCGGCACAGAAATTTTGATTGACGGATTTGCCTTATCGCTCAGTCTTTTGGCTTACTGGCTTATACATGCTCGGCGTAATTTGACTTTAGATCCGAAAGTTGTTTTTCTGGTCATGCTTGCGTTGTCGATAAGTGCACTGGTCAAAATAAATACTGCAATTTTGTGGATATTAGGTATTGGCGTTTTAGTGCTTCTCAATAGGTCTTTAGGGCTACGTCAGCGTGTTTTCCACTGTTTGATGTTTGTCGCAACTCTAATTCCAAGCCTGTTTTGGACTCGTTACGCCGATGACTTGAAACAAGAGAGTCCCTATACCCAATGGCTAGTAAGTGGAAAACTCCATTTATGGAATTTTGGTACAGTTTCCGACCGATTTGATTTAAAGAGTCTGTCAATATCGGTAACTCAGTTTACGAATACGGCTGTCGGTGGCTTATTTTGCTTTTTGGCTCTCGTCATCTTGGCTATTACAAATAAGCAGACAAGAAAAAGCGCGATATCACTTGTTCTTGTGTTCTTAAGTGGACCACTAATATTTATAACACTTTACGAAGTCCATTCTTACTATTGGATGTCAGTTCTTCCCGCTGCTGTGTTGTTGGCGTCAATGGGCCTTGCATTCATCGGAGAGTTGCTGCAAAGCTATTTGCCTGCTTTAAAGATCAAGTTTGTCTACCTCTTGGCATCTGCAGTCATTTTAGGCATCAGCTATTTTTCTACTGCTGGTGCTGGCTTAATGAATATTTTTATTCACCACCAGCCAATGCCATCTTCTAAATTTTCTATTGAAGCATCAACGAAAATAGAAGACTGGATAATTGTAATTGGAGATGACTGGAGTCCTGCAACGCTTTACTACTCGAATCGAAGAGGATTGACACTGCGTCCAGGTTCACCAAAACCCCGAGATAGCGATCTCGGAACGTTGTATAAGTATGTTTATTCTCACGATAAAGCACCTAATTGGGATGAGTATTTCCCGAAGGGTTTAGTTTTAACAGAGGTGAACGATCATCTTTACAAAATTGGATGAGGTGCGGTTTGTTTTTCCCGATAGGGTGAGAGTTCAATATGTACGCAATTATCGCTTCAGGTGGAAAACAAGAAAAGGTCGCCAAAGGCCAGCAAGTTCAGCTAGAACTTTTGGGCGTCGCGGCTGGTTCAGAAGTTTCATTGACCCCAGTAATGCTTGTTGACGGCGACACAGTTCTTGCAACACCTAGCCAACTCGCCAAGGCATCGGTCAAAGGCAAAGTAATTGGTGAAGTTGCCGGCGCAAAGATTGATGGTTTCATGTACAAGCGACGAACAAACCAGCGCAGACGGTTTGGGCATCGTCAGCGCTATAGCCTCGTTGAGATTACTTCAATAGCGAAAGGCTAAATATGTCAAAGACCAAGGGTGGCGGTTCAACAAGAAACGGCAGAGACTCAAATGCGCAGCGTTTAGGCGTAAAAGTTTTTGACAGCACGCTGGTTAATGCCGGCACAATCTTGATTCGTCAACGGGGCACAAAAGTGCACCCAGGCAAGAATGTCGGCAAGGGAAGCGATGATACTTTGTTCGCCCTTGTTAATGGCAATGTCAAGTTTGCCGAGCGTCGTGGCCGCAAGGTCGTTGATGTGAATCCTTCGAGCAATTAAACAGTCGTTTAACTAGTTCGCGAGCGCGACTCGCAACATTGCAACGAACTTCTCACGATCTACGCGCAACACAACTCTGCAGTTATCGCGGTCGTTGATGATATCCAAGTGATCGACAATCGTTTGTCCGCGTGTGTCACCGTCACCAAGATTGACGCGAACGTGTTTGCGAATTTCTAAACTCACAATCTTTGAATCCAGTGCTACAGACATCGCAATTGGATCAGGAAGATCAAAGCCATTGAGTTTTGTCTCGGTTCGACAGAACTCTCGTACTTGACGCTGAATCGACATTGCGAACTTACCGAGATCACTCAATGCGCTCAGTTCGTCAGCAAGTTTATCTGAGATAACTGCATCGGCAACTGAGACATCCCAGCCAACCATTTCAAGGGGCAACTCAGAATCAAAAACAATTCGAGCGGCCTCAGGGTCGGCCCAAACATTGAATTCAGACGCGGCAGTCACGTTGCCAGGCAATTCGGCAGTGCCTCCCATGATCACACATCGTCTGACCCATTTCGCAAACTCAGGATCAATTGACAAGGCGAGTGCAATGTTTGTAAGTGGTCCGAGAGTTACTAGATCGATTTCGCCCGGTGATTGGCGAAAAGTCGAGATCATCTCACGAATCGCTTGATGCGATGTTGGTATTCGCCCACTTAGTTTTAATCCAATATCGCCCATGCCGTCTGTTCCGTGAACATTTTGCGCTGATGAAAAAGACCGCACAAGTGGTTGGACGGCACCGACATGGACTGGCACATTCGCCTGACACATTTCGATTGTGTACAGCGCTGCTTGAACTCCGAGATCAATCGGCACATTGCCGGCAACTATTGAAATCGCCAACACATCAGTGGCCGCACTTTTCAGAGCCAAAATTAGCGCCACCGCATCGTCCGAAGCCGTGTCGGTATCAATCCACATTTTCTGTTTCATTTTGTTGTCCTCATCGACGCAAGTCTAGATACCGATTCCTTGAGGCAGTTGTGTTTCGGTCCAGTTGAGCAGAGAAATCGCCTGACGGCAAGCGAATCGATCAGTCATGCCACCAACATAGGTGACGGCCAATTTGGTTGCTTCACTGCTATTGGCATCAAACAAGTCACGCTCACCGGGTGAGTACATCAAATTTGGATTGGCAATATAGTGCTCGACAAGTGCGCGCAACAAACGGATCACCGATTCTGCTTGCCAACGAGACTCTTTGCGCATATAAATATTTTCGTAATTAAATTTTCTAAACATCGCTAGAGCTTCGGCACACTGATTGGTCATCGCAATCCGTCCAGTGGCGGCAGTTGCGTCAATCATCGCGCCGATAAAAGCGCGTAACTGTTGATCGCGGCGCGTTCCACACATAACTCGAACTTGTTCTGGTAGTTGGTCGGTCGTCACGACGCCTGCAGCAACCGAATCTTCAAAATCGTGACAGACATATGCAATGCGATCGGCCCACGACACAACTTCTCCCTCGGGGGTTTGCGGTGCGGGTCGCGACCACGAGTGGTTGCGAATGCCGTCAAGAGTCTCTACACATAAATTGAGCGGAACCAGCGTGACATCGGCACCCCACACGGCGTGGTCGTAGCCACCTTCGACGTATGGCGAAAGTGCATCTTCGCTGGCATGTCCGCCTGGCCCATGTCCGCAATCATGACCAAGAGCAATTGCCTCGGTGAGTGCAACATTCAAGCCGATTGCGCGCGCAACAGAAGTTGCGACCTGTGAAACTTCGAGAGCATGCGTGAGACGGGTGCGTTGGTGATCCTGCGGAAAAACAAAAACTTGTGTTTTGCCGGCCAATCGCCGAAAAGATGAAGCATGCAAAATGCGATCTCTGTCGCGTTCAAAACAAGTACGAAATTTGTCAGGTTCCTCTTCGACGGATCGATTGCCAGCAGAGAAGCTACGGGTTGCCAGCAGCGTCAGGTTGTCGTTTTCAAATTCTTCGCGTGCACGACGGTCGATCAGTTCTCGAGTGCCTGATCCAGCCCAAGAATCGGCGTGGGCGAGAGTTATTTTGGTGCTCGTATCTGCAGTGTGACCGCGCATTGTCTCAGCCCACGAATCAATACGAGATTTTGAATTCTCTATTTCCATTTCCACAACCCTAGGCAAAGG
Organism: Ferrithrix thermotolerans DSM 19514; assembly: GCA_945885515.1. GTDB lineage: Bacteria > Actinomycetota > Acidimicrobiia > Acidimicrobiales > Ilumatobacteraceae > BACL27. The sequence goes on from CAMCZA010000008.1 coordinate 19,489, forward strand.
GTGACCCTAGATTGACGCTTGTAGCCTTGAAGCGTCTGCTTTTGTTGCGCAGACTCAAAATGGAGAATAATGAGCGCCTTTGTTGACGAAGCCCAACTTAATGTTCGTGGTGGTGACGGTGGTAGTGGCTGCGTCAGTTTTCGTCGCGAGGGTCCCGTTGTTAATGGTGGACCAAACGGTGGCGATGGCGGCAATGGCGGTTCTGTCTGGCTAGTAGCCGACCGCAATGTGGCAAGTTTGCTCGCGTTTCGTGATCACCCGCACCGTCGTGCGCAAGATGGCGTTTCTGGAATGGGCAAAGATCTTCACGGTCGGCGGGGAGAAGAATTATTGATCGGTGTCCCTGAAGGCACCGTGGTCAAAGATATGTACACAGGTGACTCGCTGGCAGATCTCGCGCACCACGGTTCGCGATTTTTGGCCGCTCAAGGCGGAGAGGGCGGTCGCGGCAATGCTCGCTTCTTATCAAATCGACGGCGTGCCCCAAAATTTGCCGAGCAAGGCGAGCATGGTGTTGAGCGGTGGTTGAAACTTGAGATGAAGTTGATGGCAGATATTGCGTTGGTCGGTTTTCCAAACGCAGGAAAAAGTACTTTTATTAGCTCTGTGTCGGCGGCCAAACCAAAGATTGCCAATTATCCGTTCACGACTCTTGAGCCGCATTTAGGCGTTGTGCGATTGAACAACACAACTGAATTCGTAATCGCTGACATTCCAGGGATCATCGAAGGTGCCAGTCAAGGCAAAGGTCTTGGTGACCAATTTTTGCGTCATATTGAACGCGCTCGGGTGTTATGTGTCCTTGTTGATCTTGTTTCAATGGAAGAGATTTCTCCAAAAGATCAAGAAGAGATTCTGTTGCGCGAACTAAAGGCATATCAACCCGAACTACTTGATCGCCCTAGGTTGGTTGTTGCAACAAAAACTGATTCTGCACCTACCGAAGTTCTTGCATCATGGAAGGGCGAGAAGATGTCTGCGGTAACAGGTGATGGCGTGCGAGAAGTTTTGAACAAACTCGCAGTACTCGTTGCCGAGGCTCGCACAACAGATGCGCCACCACAAGGTCCGGTTACATTTCGACCAGAGCCAAATGGCACTCAAGTTGAACGAATTAACGCAAATGAGTTTCGCCTGCACGGCCGCGATATTGAGCGGTCAATTGCATTGAACGATCTAACTAATGCTGATGCTCTTAATTACATCGACGACCGAATGTCGCGACTCGGCATACCAAGATTGTTGGCCCGATCAGGTGCCACCGAAGGCGCAGTTGTATGGATCGGCACATTCTCATTTGATTACACACCGGAGTAATTGTCGTGCGCATCGTTGTAAAAATTGGAACGTCTTCGATTACGACTGATGAGGGAAATATCAACTCGTCGGCAGTTATGTCGCTGTGCGATGAAGTTGCCACATTACGTAAATCAAATCATGAAGTTCTCATTGTGACATCTGGTGCGGTCGCAGGTGGTGTCGCAGCATTAAAACTAGGACAACGACCAACCGACATGCCGACCCTGCAAGCACTCGCAGCCGCCGGGCAAAGTCGGTTGATGCAGGAGTACAACGTCCAACTAGATCGTCATGATCTCGTCGGCGCCCAAGTCTTGCTGGTGCCAAACGACTTCATTGATCGGCACCAATATCTTCATGCCCGACAAACGCTTGTGCGGTTACTTGAGTTGGGTTGCGTCCCAGTAATTAACGAAAACGATGCGATCGCCAGCGACGAAATTCGGTTCGGCGATAACGATCGAATCGCGGCACTTGTAGCCCATAGTGTTTCTGCCGATGTCTTGATTTTGCTTACAGACTTGAAAGGTCTATACACGGCTGATCCGAGCGTCGACCCGACTGCAGTGTTCATTGAAACTGTCAACGCCGATGACGAACTACTCTCAGTTCGCGCTGGAAGTTCGACTAATTCGCGCGGTAGCGGTGGGATGGCTTCAAAACTGGCGGCAGCAAGAATCGCTTCTTGGTCTGGTGTGCGAACGGTTATCGCATCAGCCAATCGGCCAAATGTTGTTGTTGATGCGTTCAACCAAGTCGCAGGAGCAGGCACACAGTTTTTGCCAAAGAAACGAGAACTTACGGCGCGAAAGCTTTGGATCGCGTTCGCCGCTCAATCGGCTGGTTGTGTAACTATCGACGACGGTGCCAAAGAAGCGCTTGCTCGGCGAAATGTATCGCTATTGCATGCTGGCGTTTTAGGTGTGACCGGCGAGTTCGAAGTTGGCGACACGATTGAAGTTAAAGATCAAAGTGGTTTGTTGATCGCCAGAGGGATGTCTGGTGTGACTTCTTTGCAAGCCGGTGCGAGTGCAGGAATGCACAGCCGCGATCTTGCTGATGGAGTTACACAAGAAGTAATTCACCGCGATGATCTTGTGATTTTAATTAACTAATTTATAGTTAGCGACGCACGAAGTTGCGAAGTTCGCGGACGCGAAAAATCAATAACATCACGCAGTAAATAACAGAGCCAACCAATAAACCACCGAAGACTTGCAGCGTTGCGTCGAGTCCAGCAGCAGATTCGCTGCTATTAAATAGGCTTTTAAATAAGAACACACAAACTGTCATAACTGCCGCGCTAATAATCATTGGAAACAGCCCCACAAGGGTCGTTGCAGCTTTAAACCCAGGTGATTTGTATTGCATCACAAACAACGCAACAACCGCTGAAATCAAATAAGCAATTGCAAAAGCCAAACCCAAGCCCAGAACGTCGTACCTATTTACAAGAACAAGTGCAAATACTATGTTTAACCCATTTTCAAATAAGTTGAGCCAAAACGGTGTGCGAGTGTCGTTGTTGGCATAGAAGCCCCGCAACACAAAAAGATAAACAGAAAAACCTGCGAGCCCGATCGCTAAACCTGAGAGTGCTCGTGCAGTATTTTGAGAAGCCAACGAATTAAAACTTCCATGTTGAAGCATCATCGCCACAATTGGTTGCGCGAGTACGAACATCCCAAGCGATGCAGGAATCGTGAACAATGCTGTCAGTCGGATTCCAGAATTCAACTTGCTATGAAAATCTGGTATATCGAGATTGGCCACGGCACGCGCGAGATCTGGGGCGAATGTTGTCGCAAGCGAGACAGCGAGCAAACCGTGTGGAAGAGAAAAGAATGCAAAAGCCTTCGAATAAGCATCAACATTGCCGCTGCCAGGCCGCGCCAAGTTTTTGATTACCACTAGGGCAACTTGATTGGCGGCCACATAACCAACAGCCCATCCCGAGAGTCTGAGCAGGTTGACCACAGCAGGATGTTTGAAATTCAAGTTCCAGCGCAACCGCACACCCGAACGGCTAAGGGCGAACACCATGCCGGCCGCCATCACGATTATCCCAGATGTGGAGCCCAAACCCAATAGCCATTGCAGTGAGCTGTTGCTGGCTGCCTCACTAAGTGGCGGGGGTTTGAGTGAAGTCACCGCAGGAATAGCCAGCAATGTCAAAATAGTTACAACATTTGCCATGACCGGTGTCCACGCCGCGGCGAAGAACTTTCGTTTCGAATTTAAGATCGCACTAGCAATTGCCGTTACACCATAGAAGAAAATCTGAACTAGAAATAGTCGCGTTAAAACGGTGCCAGTATTTCGAAACATTTCAACGTCGACATCATCAGCAGGATTCAACGAAAACATTCTGAAGATCAGTGGCGACAAAGCGATTGTCAATGCAGTAAATGCAGCCAGCGCGACGAAGGCCACACTTGAAATTGCACTCACCGCTTCGTCGTCATCAGCCTGAAGATGTCTAGTGAACAAAGGCACTAGCGTCGCAGCCAAGATTCCACCAACGAGCAGTTCATAAACAACATTCGGGGCGTTGTTGGCAGCGTCGTAAACATCCGCCAATGCTGTTTGACCGACCATTGCGCCAAACACGATTATTCGAATGAGGCCAGTTGCCCGACTCAGGGCAGTCCCGCAAGCCACTGTGAGGTTCGCCCGCCAAAGAGTTTGACTGCCTTGGGGCGTTGCCATTGCTTTCAATCGTATTACGAATTGCATAGATTGCATTGATGTCACAGTTTGCGTCTCGTTCAGACGAGCCCTAACCGCTAGAGTAAGCCGAGTGAAACCACGCTTTAACGATGTAGCTACGGTTCGTAGCGGGCTCAAGAAGGTCAACTATCTCGCAGACGACGGAATCGCTGGAGTCGTCTTTCTAGCCGATCGTCTCGGTAAACCAGTCTTAATTGAAGGACCAGCGGGTACAGGCAAAACCCAACTCGCCAAGAGCGTCGCAGAACTTACTGGTGCTCGCCTAATTCGATTGCAGTGTTACGAGGGTCTTGATGAGTCAAAGGCTCTCTACGAATGGAACTACAAAAAACAATTGCTTCGCATTCAGGCGGATAAAAAAAGCGACTCGTGGAGTGAAGTCCACGATGATATTTTCAGTAGTGAGTTCTTGCTCGCTCGACCGTTGCTTGAGGCAATCACCAGTGAAGAGCCTGTGGTGTTGTTGATTGATGAAGTTGATCGAGTCGAACTTGAAACAGAGGCATTGCTTCTTGAAATTCTTTCTGAATATCAAGTTTCAATTCCAGAACTGGGCACGATCACGGCCAAACAGATTCCGCTTGTATTTTTGACATCGAACAACACTCGCGAACTTTCAGAGGCGCTTAAGCGCCGTTGTTTGTATCTGCATGTCGACTATCCAGATCTTGAACGCGAAAAAGAAATTGTATTGAACAAAGTCCCTGATATTAGCGACAATTTGGCTGATCAGATTGCGCGAATTGTTCGAAGCATCCGTCAACTTGATTTGAAGAAGGCTCCATCCGTTAGCGAAACTCTTGATTGGGCTCGCACTTTGATGTTGCTCGGAATCGAAACGATTGACGAAAAAGAAGCAAAAGAGACTTTGCATATCCTTCTCAAATATCAGACAGACATCGCAAAAGCAGCCAAAGAACTCTCCGTTACGAAGTGAGCGTGCACAATGCCCGTGCTTGATTTGATGTCGGGATTCATTGTTGAATTGCGCAATGCCGGGTTGCCCGTCAGCCTCACCGAAAACTTGGATGCAATGGAAGCGGTGAAGGTGATTCCGATCGAAGATCGCGACGCCTTCAAATATGCGCTTGGCGCCACTCTTGTCAAGAACAACGCTCACTGGCGCGTGTTTGAAACTATTTTCGAGGTCTATTTCTCGCTTCGTGGTCCAGAATATGCGATCACCCAAGATGGCCAACCTGATGATTTCTGGCGCGAGATGCAAGAACAGATGGATCAAGTCAAAGGTCAGGGCGAAGGTAAAGGTTCTGGTGGAGGAATGGATTCGCTGACCCCAGAAGAAATCAACGCAATGTTGATGCGGGCTTTGATGAGCGGAGACCAGGCGATGATGCGCGCACTAGCCAAACAATCAGTTCAGAGGTTTGCTGGCATGGAGCCTGGACGACCAGTTGGCGGAACTTATTATTTGTATAGAACACTGCGCAATCTTGACCTTGACAACATGTTGCAAAAACTCATGGATGCCAACAGTGAGATGAGCAAACAAGAGCTTTCATCGCTAGAACAGCGACTTGAAAAAGATGAGTTTGAGAGTCGCATTGAGCAATTCAAACAAGAAGTTGAATCTGAAATTCGGCGTCGGCTAGTTGCAGACCGTGGCGCTGAAGCAATGGCCAAGACTCTTCGCAAGCCTCTGCCTGAAGATGTCGAATTCATGCATGCCAGTCGCGACGAAATGCAGAGTCTAAAGAAGGCGCTCTATCCGCTAACTCGAAAACTTGCTGCTCGTTTGGCGCGCAAACGCCGACACGGGCGTAAAGGTCCATTAGATTTTCGTAACACCGTGCGACATTCGCTTAGTTATGGCGGCGTCCCTGCGGATCCGAAGTTTCGCTATCCGCGACCTGCGAAACCAGAATTGATGGTAATCGCCGATATTTCAGGCAGTGTTGCCGCGTTCGCGCGTTTCACATTGATGTTTGTCTATGCGATTCAAAATCAGTTTTCAAAAGTTCGATCGTTTGTATTTATCGACGGCATAGACGAAGTAACGAAATTCTTCAAATCAACTGAAGACATTGGCGAAGCAATAAATCGGGTCAACACTGAGGCTGATGTCGTTTGGGTAGATGGACACAGCGATTACGGTCACGCCTTTGAAGTGTTTTGGGAGCGACACGGCAAAGACATCAACTCAAAGACCACTGTTCTTCTTCTTGGCGATGCGCGCAACAACTATCACGCCGCGCAGTCGTGGGTTGTCAAAGAGATCGCCAAACGGGCGCGACATGTTTATTGGCTAAATCCAGAGCCAAAGTCATACTGGAACACTGGCGATTCAATTGTTGGCGAGTATGGCGCTCATACTGATGGAGTCTTTGAGTGTCGAAACTTGCGTCAGTTAGAAGGATTCGTCGAGAATCTGACTTAAGTCAACTAGTTAGTGTTTTAATTTTGCGGCGAATCACGGTTACCCAACCGCCTATGACGAATAATGCAAACATAAACCACTGAAATGTGTAGCTCAAATGTGAGCCAGTTGAAAGTGCGGGTTCGGCAATCAGTGACAACGCTTTTGCATCTCGGGGTCGTGATTCAAGTACTTCAACATAAATCGGCGCAAGTTCTGAAGGCATCTGCTGGCTTAGTCTGGGCAAATCAATATTGCTCACCTCTAGAAGTTCACCTTTGCTCGGGTCGCTGATGCGAAACCGTCGTCGCGTTTCAGTAGTCCTGACACGACCAACAATCTCAACTTTGCCGCTTGGTGCGGCCTTAACTGTTTGGGCCAATGGCAAAAAGCCACGATTGATCAACACAAGTTTTTCGTTTGCTAATCGAAGGGGAGTGAGTGGGTCTTTTCCCGAATATCCGTCTTGAGCGCGGTTGACGGCCTCTACGGTTTCTGAGTTGAGGTATTCGCCGGTTACAACAACAGTGCGCCATTCAACCGACGCTGGTGTCTCGGAGCCATCAATAATTTCTTCTAGCAACACTTCAATCGGCACAATTGGTTCGCTGGTTCGCAATTTGACCTTTGCGTTGAAGTCAACTTTTTCGTGGTATCGACTCAGTTGCCAAAAAGCTAAGTTAATCATCAATACGACTGTGGCGACGACTGTCACATGCAACAAAAGCCATAACGGTCGCCACAAAAATTTATACATCGCACCTAATCGTATCTGTAGGCGATTGGCAAGTAATCTTAAAAGCATGGTCGTAACTCACAAGCAAGTTAATCAAACAAATCTTGAAGCAGTTTTGGTTTGGGATGGCGACTGTTCTTTTTGTTCGCGCTGTGTAAATTTTATTGAAAAGCGAATTTCAACTTCGGCAAAAATTATTTCTCACCAGAAGGCTGATTTAGAAAGTCTTGGGCTAACAACCGAGCAATGCAACGAAGCATTGCAATGGGTTTCTAGTCAAGGGCTGATTCGGTCAGGCAGTCGAGCAGTTGCAGCGTTGTTACGAAGTGGCGGTGGGGCTTGGCCAGTATTGGGAGTCTTGATGGATTTACCGATCATTCGTTTGGTTTCTTCGGCAATCTATAAGTTGATTGCGAAAAATCGCCAGTATCTGCCTGGTGGCACAACAGCCTGTGCGGTTGACAAACACGAATAGGTCTCAACTCCGCTCGCGTGTTGCTGTTCAATCTATCCCGCTATCATTAGGAAGGCAATGCCACGAAAGTGGGAGCGCAAGAAGTTGCATCAGGAGTGGCCAATTTGGTCCGGCAACCGGGGTTCAGAGCCCACGGTGCCAGCTCACCTTCGGGTGGGGATGTGGTTCCGCATCTGCGGAGCAACGGCCAAACTCTGATGCAAGTTTTTGATCTTCTGCTTTTCTAATCAGAAGGGAGAGAACACAGATGCGTCAAGATTATCCAGCAACCGGTGCATGGCAGATCGGCTCTCCTTTTGGCAATCGAAAGTTTTTGGACTTTCAAACTGATCGTCCTGTCGCTTTAGACAGTGGCAAGACTCTGCAACAAGTAACAATCGCTTTCGAATCTTGGGGCAAATTAAACGCAGACAAATCGAATGCAATTCTTTTGTGTCACGCATGGACAGGTGATTCGCACGCCGCAGGCAGCGCGCAAGATTCGCAACCGGCTCCAGGTTGGTGGGATGGTCTGGTTGGCTCGGGGTGCGCAATTGATACC
>CAMCZA010000009.1 GCA_945885515.1 Ferrithrix thermotolerans DSM 19514
TCGATCACTGGTTGAGAAATTTTCAAAGTTGCATAACGGCGATGAGGCGCGCCAATCACAACCAAGTCAACTTGTTTGAGCAACTCATCTTCAGAGACAAGAGAAGTATCTTCGTGCACGAGCGAATCACTACACAGAACCGCCTTGGCCTTAAACCGCAAAATTCGCTTCAACTTGTACGACAGGCTTGAACGAATATCGTCGCTTTCGCCCTTGAAGGACATACCCAATATTCCGACAGTCATTTTTGAAAGGTCATAATTTTTTTCGATTCGCGAAACAAGATAAAGCGGCAGACCTTCGTTGATCATCATGCTTGAGTGGCCGAGTGTAAAATTATTGTTGTTAAACGCCGCAAGTTGCATCGTGTCTTTAAACAGACACGGCCCTGCAGCAAAACCCGCGCCGGGCATATCTGCTGCACGCGGATAGTCATGAGTGATTGCGTGACGGACTCGCTCGAAGTCGACACCAAAGTCATTGGCGATTGTGTACAGCTGGTTGGCGGCTGCAAACTTTATGTAGCGCCAGGTATTCGTAAACAACTTCGCGAGTTCTGCTTCTTCGGGGCTAACCACAATCATGTTTTGAGTGAGACAACTAAATAGTTTCTTAGCGCGATCAACTGCCTCTGGCGTTCTTGCCGAAATTATTTGTGGTAAAGCAATCAACTCTTCAACTGCTTTGCCTTCAGCAATTCTCTCTGGACAAAAGCTGACATCAATTTTCTTGCCACTATTGGCTATGACTTTTTCAACTAGTTTGGTTACTCCTGGATAGACAGTGCTGCGCAACACGAGATGCTGGCCGTCTTGCAGCACATCCAGCAACGAATTCACGGCATTCGGCACTGCCTCAGGATCTGGATTCAAATGTTCATCGACGGGTGTGCCAATTACGACGACCACATGCTCGGCGCTAGCAACGCTTTGCTTATCACTTGATGCAAAAAACGACTTTGCTGCTAAAACTTGTTTCAGAACTTCAGGCGCACCAGGTTCATCAAACGGCATCTGCCCGCTATTTACTTTCTCGACTACTTGAGAATTCGTGTCAAATGCAACAACCTTTAATGATTTCGATGCCAAGATAATTGCAAGTGGAAGCCCAACATGACCGCAGCCACCGACGACGACGACATCTTGTGAGAATTTCATTTAATTACCATTCGCTCAATTCTAGGTTCTAAACACATTTAAACGCCTAGAGTTCAATCGTGTTCGCCTCGGTCATACTCAGCATTTTCAACTGGATCAAGGCAAACCTTTGGGCAGTCGGGCTGTCTATAACTAGTGCAATTTTGTCAATCATCTCAAATCGTTCAGGGGTTGGCTGGAGTTGGGATTCAACCGATTATGTTGCGGTCGGAATCAACATTGCAAATGGTCGCGGGTTACTAGATGTAACTGGATTACCGATGACCGTGAGACCGCCAGGACTTTCGGCATTGATCGCAATAGGACTTTCACTCGGCATCAGTGCCAATTTATTTCTGTTGTTTTTGAACGCGATCTGCTCATTGATCGTCGTCGTTGCAACTTATGCACTGTTGAAGCGGGCTGTGTCTGATCGCAAAACAATAATTATCGGCACGGCCTTTGTCGCTTTCAGTCCGGCGCTGTTGTGGCAGTACTCAATGGCCTGGTCAGAACCACCATTTCTGGCTGTTCTGCTTATCGCCATGCTTGTCGCAGTTCAAAAGATGTCGTATTCAAAAGCAGCACTAATGCCACTGTTGATGACTGGTCTATTTTTTATTCGATATGTCGGACCAGTTTTCGCAGTTGCAATAACTTCGGCAGCAGTTTTAATCAATCGTAAACAACTTGGATTAATTAAATCAGCAGCAATAAATATTGCCGGTTTTGGTGTCGCATTTCTTCCGTGTTGGTTATGGCTTGCACGCAACAAAAGAATTGACGGCACTTTGACTGGGGCGCGTGCACCTGGCGGAGGGTCGTTACTTGATCCACTTAAAACCTTGACAGGAACTTTGGGCACATGGATTCTCGCCAAACCATTTGAGGGTGGCATCTATATGTCGTGGCTTGATTATCCGGCTGCCGCCAAGTTTGCAGGATCTTTAGTTGTAATAATTTTTGCCATACTTGCTCTGATCATCGGTCGCAAAAAACTCAAGGCAATTCGGCACAACGAAACCAATTTTGACGTCTTTCTGGTTTGCGCCGCCGTTGCTATTTCGTACATTTGTTTTTCTGCATATCGCTTTATTCATTGGGAGTTAGGCCCACTCGACAACCGAATGATGATCCCGATCTATGTGCCAATCATCGTTCTCGTCACAATTTCGATAGATCAGACAATTTCAAGGCAAAAAAATATAAAGACAATAATCGGTGTGTGCTTTGTTTTGCTCCTGGGTTTTCATTTAACTTCGTCAACTAGAGATGCGCTCGCGTTTGGTAAAGATGGACGCCACTGGTCAGACAAAGGTTTTCAAGAGTTACCAATCCATAAATTCGTTAAATCGCTTCCACCAAGAAGTCTGCTGATGAGCAATCATCCACAACAACTATTCTCAGTTTCAAAGCGGCCACCCGTGTTAAATCAATATCAACTTGATGCTGCAAAAAATAAACGCTGCAGTCACCGATATTTCGTGTGGTACAACAGTTTGTACGATGACGGAACACCAAATCTTGAAGGTGTACCAACGGGTGCCGTGACCATGTTCGCAGACAACTGGGGAACAGTCTTTGATTTAGGCACTTGTAGCGACGACATAAATTATTTTTGGCCGTAGTAAAGTTTGCCCCATATGAAAATCGGTGTATTAGTAGTTGCCTATAACGCCGAAAACACCCTCGCCCAAGTACTCGACCGCATACCGAGCAACTTTGTCAGTCAAATTGAAGCGATTCTTGTCTGCGATGACGCCAGCACCGACGACACTCACCAAGTGGGCATCTCATACAAGAATAATTCCAAATTGCCAATCACAATTATCCGACATCCAAAGAACCTTGGCTACGGCGGAAATCAAAAAACTGGATATCAGTGGGCGATTGAAAATTCTTTAGATCTTGTCGTATTGCTACACGGTGACGGACAGTACGCCCCAGAATATCTGCCTCAAATGGTTGAACCAATAATTTCTGGGAATGCCGATGTTGTTTTCGGGTCTCGGATGATGACCAGCGGTGGCGCACGCAAGGGAGGAATGCCGCTTTACAAATTTGTTGGCAACAAAATTCTGACATTTTTACAGAATCGTCTTGCCAGTGTTTCTTTAACCGAATGGCACAGCGGATATCGCGCATACAGTGTTGCTGCTTTGCGCAAAGTCGAGTTTCTGAAAAACTCAGACTATTTTGACTTTGATTCGCAAATTATTTTGCAAATGATCGGTGCAAAACAACGAATTACCGAAATAGAAATTCCAACTTTTTATGGTAACGAGATTTCACGAGTCAACGGCATTAAATATGGTCTGCAGATTCTAGTCCACACCCTTAAATTCAGGTTGACTCGCAACAAGAAGCAGAACTAAATTTTCGCATGCGAGCGTTAGTCGATCCGCTGTGGGCTCTGTTATTGGCAATCGCTTTCACGGCTTTTTTTAAGACCAATTCGATTCAAATCAATAAGTTACTTAAACGATTTTGCATCTCTTCGCTGGTTGTTTTGACGTTTCTTTCAACTGGCTTTGCGACTTCAATTTTGGATGGACTGCTTGACACTGAACAAGCAACAAAGTCCGAGTGGTCGCCAAAATATATTTTCGTCTTGGGTGGTGGCTACGAAGTTGGCGCAACTCCACCTGAAGATTTTTTGGGCACTGAAAGTACTCGACGAATCAACGCTGCGTCAGTTCTTTGGCGAAAATATCCATCGGCAAAGGTGGTTTTTTCAGGTCAAGAACCAGGAACGCAAGATGATCGGCCACCGACCCGCCACGGTGAACTTGCGGTCGAACATGCAATTTCACTTGGCCTCGCCGAGTCTCGAGTCATTACTGAGTCAATTTCTTCGAACACACGTGAACATCCTGTTCAGGCTAAGTCGCTATCAGGTATTGAATCCGATACACCAATTGCGATTGTCACCTCAAACTTTCACCTGCGCCGAGCGCTTCGCGAGTTTCAACGCTATTTTTCAAATGTTTACTCATTTGGAACCGAAGAAAGTAGTTTCAGTGTTTCACTAATTAGTTTCATCCCTTTCACTTCTAGTCTTGACGACAACACATATCGAATAAAAGAACTCGTTGGGATCATTTCGTATCAATTGTCAAGCTGAGCAACTGACTAAGATCTGGTCTAGTGCCTGTCAAACAATTCATGAGGAATCGTTTTTGGATTTTAGGTTCGGGTCTTTTATACACTCTAATAATTTTTGCGAGAGATTGGAAAGCAATAAATCGCATCGGGGCCGATACTGGTTACACATATGTCCCAGATGCTGTCAATGGAAACTTGTCGGTTCTTTTAAAACCATTTCCTGAATATTTTGAAATATCAGGTCGCGCGACTGCCGAAATAGTCGCACTATTTCCGATTCGATATCACGCCATAGCGTCATCGTCCGTCGTCAATTTAATTTGGGTTGCGTTGGCATTATTTATTCTGGCAATGATCTATCAAGAAACTCACAACAGGGTCTTTGCTTCTGGCGCTGGGCTTGTGCTGATCGTGATCCCACATGCAATGGAGAGTTCGCTCGGCAACATTGGAATGATTAAATTTCCGTTGACTGCCGCCATTGCTATTGCTTTTTGTTCAAGTCGTGCAATCATCAAATACCCCAAGTTAATTACGGTTATCACGCTTCTAGCAGGGCTAAGTCAACCGATTCTTTTTGTGACCGTATTGCCATTGGTTTGGCTGTTGCGGTCAAATGACCATGACTTGCGGCGCAAAGTAATGACTTTATTAACGGTTGTTTTTGCAACTTTGATTATTCAAGTTCTCAAAGTTGGGGTTGGCGCTGCTGCAAAAGGTCGCAGTGGGTCACGCGTCATGTCACTTTGGCCAGGTATGGGCTTATTCTGGTATTCGGGGATATTTTTTCCGATACTTTTTTGCTTATTAATAATTGTTGTCAACAGTTTGAGCCCATTTCGAAACTCAAAATACAACGAGTTGCGGTTCATGCTCTGTGCCTCAACAATTGCACTGTCGACTTCAAGTTATATTTTGGGCGGAATCGCCGATCGCTATTTTGTTGCGCCAATGACTCTTGCTTGGATTTGTGGACTACTGCTACTGCATGATTTCATAATCGCCTTCAACAAACTCAAAATATATGCGTTGGCGATCTCGCTGATCTTTGTTGTTGTGCCGATCGCCAAGTGGTTTGAGGCTGGCTGGTTCTTGACTACTGGTCCTACTTGGACATCGGAAGTGGAACGAGGTATCGAGATCTGTGCAACTCAACCCGCATCAGAAATTGAGTTATTTGTCAGCCCCGATAGTTCTGCGATCGTTGAATGTTCGCAACTAGTTAACAATTGAGTTTGGCGCGCTCGGACGGACTTGAACCGCCAACCTTCTGATCCGTAATCAGATGCTCTATCCATTAAGCTACGAGCGCAAAATTCACTTTTGAGTCTACTGCCTTATGGTCTCCAAGACTTTGTCCACCATGGCTTCCATGATTTACCGTTTCGCTTGAACAAAGTGAACGCCGCAAATGTGTTTAGCCGCGCATCGAAAAGTTGCGACGGTTCAGTAATTCCAATGTCCACGAGCCATGACTTATGCACCGAATAGTAGATCTGAAATAATCCAATGCAACAATTGTTTGTTCCGCCGATGACATTTGGAATCATATTGCTCTCGCGTTGAGCAAGAAATAGTGCGTTGTCTACATATTCGGCCGGCCAGATCTCACGAATTATCGCAATTACTTCGTTTCGCTTTGCAGTTGTTTTTGGCACGGTGATCGCAGGCTGAGTCGTTGTGGTGGTAGTCGGCAACGGCGCATCAGAAATACAGATTTGGTCGCCGATCATAATTTTTGTGGATTGCCGAGCATTATTCAAAGTAAGTACCTTTTTCAGCGAAACATCAAAACGCGCGGCAATGCGAGTCCACGAATCATTGGCTTTTGCCTTATGAAACGAACTGCACGCGTCGGCCTGTACCGAAGTCGGCAAAATGACACTCACTGAAAATACTGAGCACAATGTGCAAGATAAAACCAATTGGCGGAGAGGGTGGGATTTGAACCCACGGTCCGGTTTACCCGGACAACGCCTTAGCAGGGCGCCCCATTCGGCCGCTCTGGCACCTCTCCAAGATTAGATAACAAGCGAGTCCTTAGTGTACGGTCAAATTCTCGAGTAATTGTTGGCGGAACGGGAGGGATTCGAACCCCCGGGCCTTTTACAGCCGTCCGCTTTCAAGGCGGATGCGTTTGTCCACTCTGCCACCGTTCCGTTCGTAGACGCTAGCGCGCGATGCGACTTCTCAGTTCTTGCATCCAATCATCTGCTTCGCGCCATCGGCTGTCAGCGTGTTCGCGGGCGGTGTGAGCGTGATCACCACTTGCTGGATACGAACCAAGAAATTTAACATCACCTTGTTTGGCATGCAGATCACGTAACGCATCTGCCATCAATTCGTCTTGAATATGTCCGTCTGCATACATAATAAAGCAATAATCTCCAAGACCCCCACGCTTCGTTGGTCGTGACAACAAAACTGAAAGATTAATTCGTCGCGCTGCGAACTCTTGCAAAATTGAAATCAAACTTCCTGGCTCGTCGGCACGTTGAAAAACAACTATTGCAGTTTTGTCGTGGCCCGTCGATGGCGGCACGGTATTTTTACCGACGAGTACGAAACGAGTTTGATTTCCTTGATGATCGGAGATGTCAGTCGCAACAACTTCAAGACCGTAAACCTTGGCAGCATTTCTCGGTGCAACCGCTGCAAGTTTCTCATCGGTGTTGGCGGCAACTAATTGTGCCGCTTCTGCAGTTGAGTTCGCTCCTCGAACATCAAGTTCTGGAAACTGTTTTCGCAAATATATATGGCATTGCGCGGCTGCAACCGGAATTGACATTACGCCAGTGACATCGGCAACCGTTACTCCTTTTCGGGCTACCAAGCAATGCTCAATATCTAAGACGACCTCACGCTGAATCAATAGATTGTGATCGAATACAAGTGCGTCTTGTGTGAAGTTGACTGTACCTTCAATTGAATTTTCGATCGGTACAAAACCCTGCTCGACCTCATCGGACTCAACTGCGTCTAGGACATCTGGCACGGTACGAAATGCAACAAGTTCATAGTTAGCAAGATCTTTTTGAGTCAGCAGTGCTTGCTCAGTGAAAGTGCCTACTGGACCAAAATATCCGATGCGCTTTGAACGATTTTTCATGACTGATACAAGGTTACGGTGCGCAGATTTCGTATTCATGGTCATTTAAAGAACCACATTTCGCACTAGCCTGTTTTTATGTTTGAGTACGTCGCTTTTAACCCATACAACTCCAGCCCAGAAGCACTGGCTGGCGAACTAACAAAGAAATCAGCAGAAGGCTGGGAAGTTGTTTCAATTGTTCCGACGACTGATGGACGCTATTGCGCATTTTTGCGCCGCGCGACGAACGGCTCAACCGGCTCAACTGTTTCGCAAAATACGAATGCTGATTCAACTTCAAATGCAATTTCTGCTGGCACTAATAATCATGAAGTTCCTGCTGCTTGGTATGCCGACCCGTCTAGCCGTTTTGAATTGAGATATTGGAATGGCAAAGAATGGACCGAGCATGTTGCTCGTGCCGGTCAGCAATTTACTGATCCACCAGTTGCCTAACTAAATATGCGAGCAGTCTCGCTTGGGCACGCTGGAATGCTCATCAATTCTGGCGAGTCGAGAATTCTTTGCGACCCATGGTTTGTTCCGGCGTTTTTTGGCTCGTGGTTCGTATTTCCACGAAATGATCAACTGTCCGCAAGCCTGCAGAGCGAAATCGAATCGCCAACCCACCTATATATATCGCATATTCACGGCGACCATCTTGACGAAGCCTTTCTAGAAAAACATGTAAGTCGAGATGTTGTCGTCTTGCTTCCCGATTTCCCAGGTCCTGAACTTGAGCGCCGACTGACTGATCTTGGATTTAATAATTTTCTAAAGACTTCTCACGGTGAAGAATTACAAATAGATTCACGCACCAAAATCGCAATCCATGTTGAAACTTCAATTACTGATGGCCCTGGTGGCGACTCGGCACTCGTTGTCAGTGATGGTGAAACACGACTAGTAAATCAAAATGACTGTCGAACCGGAGATCTTGAAGCACTTCTAAAACATGGACCAATAGATTTACATTGGCTGCAATTCAGTGGCGCCATTTGGTACCCAATGGTTTACGACGATGATCCCGAAACAAAGCGTCAACTTGCTAAGTCAAAAGTTGAAAGCCAATTCGCTCGTGCACTCAAATATGTGCAGACGCTCAATGCCAGAGCGGTGGTGCCATCTGCGGGTCCCCCATGTTTTCTCGACGAGTCTTTATTCCATATGAATGTCATAACTGGTGACGAAATTTCAATTTTTCCAGACCAAACAAAGTTTCTTGAACGATTGGGCGACATTAAACGCGAAAACGACATACTTGCAATCCCAGGCACCGTGATCGAAATCTCGCCTGAAACAATTTCAGTCACCCACCCAGAAAACATAGATGTTGAAAAGATCTTCGCAAAAAAAGAACAGTACCTGCGCAAATATCAAACAGACTGGGCAAATTGGTTAGTTACAGAAAAACAACGCTGGGCTATTGGCCACACTGATTTGGTCTCAACAATGCAAGCGTGGTTTGAACCACTAATGGCGTTAGCCCCGACACTGTGCAAAGCAATCGGAGCCAGTTGTTTAATCAAAACAGATGACCTTGAAATTTTGGTCAATTTTCCATCCGGCAAAGTTGACAAATACTCTGACCAACCATTCGGTTTTAGTTTTACAATCCCCCGAGATTTGCTTGAAAAAGTCGTCAGCCAACATGCCGTTGATTGGTCAAACTCATTTTTCTTGTCGTGTCGTTTTTCTGCTTGGCGTTCTGGTGAATTCAACGAGTATCTGTACAACTTTTTCAAAAGTCTCTCGGTCGAACGAATGCGACGCACAGAAAGTGAGGCGGCACAGCGACGCGGCGTGACCCCCGAGTTGAGTGATGAAATTGAACTCGGTGATTACGTGATGCAGCGAAAGTGTCCACATCGCGAAGCAGATCTTTCAATATTTGGGGAAATAAATGGCACCGAATTGACTTGCTCGTTGCATGGTTGGCGATTTGATTTGAAGGACGGTAAGTGCCTCAACGCAGAAAACCGCCCACTTCGAGTGAGGCGCAGAGAAAGTTAAACGCTAACTATTAACTATCGGTAGTTCGAACCAAACCGTTGCGCTGTACTTTACGCCCTGAGTTATCGGCAAACTGCGATGCGGGTGTGTCACCAAACTTGGCCAAGCCAACATCTGGCCAACACGAAGGTTTTTATTTGAATATTTCTGACGCGGAAACTCAAGTTCTGCACCTTCATAGTCATCATTGAGTTTGATACTCGCCGATACTTGAGCAATATCATGATGAAGTCGCAATTCTTCTTGTTGGCCAACCTCATACTTAATCACGAATATGTCTTGGATTCCGTGGTAGTCAATTAACGGCCAGTGCTTTTGCAGTTGCGGCCAAATTCGCACGCCAAAATCATTTTGAATATTCTCAAAAAGCCGCGGACTGATCAGTGCCAACGAGACTTCATGTCCTGGCACTGGGTCGCCTGCGCTCGGGGAAAAACATCCCGCTGCATGGGTAGCGCGAATAATTACCGAGCAAAACTCCGCCTTCCAACAAGGCAATACTAAAAGTTCGTTACCAATTATTTCTAGATCCGAGGAACTATCGACGACATCTTGATAACCAAAAAGTTGTTCTAAGTCTGTTGCCATATTTAAAATTCTCCATGTTTCATAACGCAATTAATAGAGTCTTGTGTATAACGGTATCTCACATTTTGCATACGATCTTGCGCAAACTATCTCACTGATAGCCTTTACAATCGTGGCGCCTATAGAAACTAAAAAAAATAATTTGTTTGATCCTGCTTTGATACTTCAAGTTGTTTCTCGAAAATGGTGGGTAGTGCCAGTCACGATGTTGATCGGCCTGACTTTTATGTTTTGGCAAGAGTCAGATCTTCAAACTGCACCGAGATATTTTACAAAGACGCAAGCATTTGAGCCCCTTGATGAGGCTGGTCCGCTTTCAATTGTCGGACTTGACCCGGCTCTGATTCGACCCTTCCCAAGCGAAGCAAACCAACTCGTGAATCTACTCAGCGAAACTACAAAGGCAGAATTACTGGCAAAAATTGATGGTCCAGTTGACATTAATGTGGTTCGGTCAGAGCCAAACTTTTCACTGACTTCATATTATGGCACCGAAGGTAGAAATAGATTTTCTTTTGTTTCGTTCGGAAGCTCGTCCTACACGTTCACTTGTTCAGAAACCGAGCCACTAAATTGTCAAAAAGCAATTGATGCTTACGCGGCGAAATTAGTCTCAATTCGTACACAAGCAACTAAAGCTGGTCTACAAAATTCGATTCAGTTAATTGATTCATTAATCTCTTCTCCAAAAAATATTTCGGCTGCCTCGCTAGACCAATTGCGGCTGCAACGACAAGCCCTAGATAAATCAATTGAACTTATAACTGGTGAACTAAAACTTGTTTTTGATCAAGAATATTTTGGCGGCGAACAAGTCACGACTGTCAAAAAATCTACGTATATCTTTGGATTGCTGATTGGACTAATTATCGGTTGTTTGATTTTGCTTCAATTGATTTTTAGCGATGGAAAGATTAGAAGTGCCAAACAATTAGTGAATCTAGTTGGCTACAAGCAATTTCTTGGCACCGTAACCGCTAAAAGTCAAGCGAGTTCACTCCAGCACCTTGCTGCCGCGATTAAAGGTGTGCACTATATTAAGAAATCAACTTCTTTACGGATCATTTCGGTTGGATCAATTGGTGAGGGCAAACAAACTGTCAAAGATTTGAAGAAGATTCTCTCGTGCGAGGTTACTTTCGCAGGACAGATTCAGTCCCTGGATGCAAAAGCTCTTGCCGTAGCAGCCGACTCGCCGGTGATCTTGCTGACGAATAAGCATCAAAGCGCAACAGCAGAGTTGCAATATACGTGGACCGTAGTTGAGAAATCTGGAAACACGATTCTCGGCGTTGTCCTAGTCGGCTAAGCGTCCATGGGGGCAAAGCAATCTTCACGCAACCGCATTTGGTTGACAGCAGAGAGAATTGGTAATTCAAAGAGTTTTCAGTCGCTAACGAGTGTCGCTCAATTTGTTATAGATATTCTCGCATGGGTATTGGCTGTGGCCATTGCACTTGTCATGCGCTCGTACCTTCAGGGTGAAGTCGATATTCGTGGTGTTGTGCAAGACACTCTCATTCGAGTCTTGCCGGTTGTATCGGTTGTCCAAGCCCTTACTGGATACATAGTCGGCATTTATCGTCGACGATGGCGATATGGGAGCTTTGATGAAGTTAAGGGTTTGATTCTTTCAGCATTAATTACCACAGTTGTGCTCATGGGAATTCGTTTTCTGGATACATCAGTAGACGCGTTTCCGCGAAGTGCGATTATCGCTGGTGGAATATTCGGATTGTTTTTTACGACAGCAAGTCGTTACACATGGCGGCTCGTGCGCGAACAATTGCGCAGACCGTCCGCGCATAACTCAACAAAACTTATTATCTATGGCGCGGGTGAAGGCGGAATTCAAATCGTCAACACAATGTTGCGCAATCCAAACTCGATGTATCTGCCGGTCGCCTTTCTGGACGACAATTCAAAAACTCATCGGTTACGAATTTCTGGGGTACCCGTGCTTGGTGGACGAGACGAAATCGCCAAAGTTGCCCAGAGAACTGGTGCTTCAACCCTGCTTATTGCAATTCCTTCTGCCGACTCGATAGTTGTCAGCGAAATTGTTGAACTTGCACGGCAGTCCAATCTTGAAGTGAAGATTCTGCCAGTTGTGCAAAGTCTCGATGATCGCGAAGTTGACACCGCAGACATTCGTGATTTGACTGACGAAGACCTACTCGGTAGGCGGCGCGTAAAAATTAATCTTGATGAGATTTCGCAATACCTCGTAAATCGACGCGTGCTTGTAACTGGCGCAGGTGGAAGCATTGGTAGTGAACTTTGTCGACAACTCGTCAGGTTCAATCCTGGCGAATTAATCATGCTTGATCGTGACGAAAGTGCGTTGCACGAAGTCCAACTTTCAATTTATGGTCGCGCCCTACTTGACACTCCTCAGACGGTGCTCGCTGACCTGAGAGATAAGAAAGCAATCAACGAAATTTTCGAAACACGAAAACCACAAGTTGTATTTCATGCTGCGGCGCTAAAACATCTGCCGTTGTTGGAGCGGTACCCACACGAGGCATATCAAACCAATGTGCTCGGTACACTCACGATGCTTAGTGCTGCTCAACGCGCTGGTGTAGAAGTTTTTGTCAATATTTCAACTGATAAGGCCGCTAACCCGATCAGTGTTCTCGGGTTCTCAAAGCGAATCGCCGAGCGTCTCACTGCTGCTTTTGCGTTTAATTCTGGGCCCGGCAAATATATTTCAGTTCGCTTCGGCAATGTTTTAGGTTCTCGCGGAAGTGTCCTGATGTCTTTCCGAGATCAAATCACTAAGGGTGGACCTGTAACTGTTACTCACCGCGGCGTCACCCGTTACTTCATGACAATTTCAGAGGCGGTGCAGTTGGTCGTTCAAGCAGGTGCAATTGGTCAGACTGGTGAAGTTCTAGTTCTTGATATGGGCAAGCCAGTGAACATTCATGATGTTGCTGAGCAACTTGTTAAAAACAGTGGAAAGCCAATCAAGATTGAAGTTGTTGGACTTCGAGTCGGCGAGAAAGTTAACGAAGAACTCTTTTCAGAAGGTGAAATTGACGAGCGCCCTCGCCATCCTTTGATTTCACATGTTTTGGTCAAAGCAATCGATCAAACAAGTGTTGTAGAAAACCCCAGCGACTCTCGCGAACTAATGATCAGGCTTTTACAAGAGCAGTAATATTTAGTCGACATTAAGACATGCATCGTTTTTGGCTCCAGTCATTGAAGCAACGAGCAATAGCCACAAAAAGTGGTTGCCAATAATAAAACTCTCTTGCGTTGATGCTGCGATCACAAACCAGGTTGCAGCAAATGTCCACTGTCCTGCTATTTGGGTATAAACCCGCTCAAGTTGTTGCGCTCCACTCCAGACGATCACGACAACTAACAAGGTTGCTCCTATTACTCCGCCACCAAGAAGAACATCCATCATCGCGCTGTGCGACCAATAACTATTCGTTAGCGACGACCAAAATTCACGCTCATGGAAGAATCCCTGCGTTCGCCATGCCGACATCCAACCCCAACCGAATATCGGTCGGTCATTGAAACCAACCCAACTAAATCTCCACAAGACTTCTCGCCCATTAAAATCGATGTTTCTACCGACTAAATCAAGAAGTTTTTGCTGAAAATAAAATACGAGTGTCGTCATAAAAATCAACAAAACCAAAAAACTGGTGTAGACACCTCGTAACATTTGTCGCGGCGAAATTTTTATTCGTCGCTGCAACCAGCGAATTACTGTCCAAAAGAACCAGACAGCGCCAAAAACTAAGACTGCTCCAACTGAAGTTGATGAGCCACTGCGCAACAGCATCAAACCATCAAACATTAATAAAGCCAATAAAACAGGCGTGAGAACTATCCACCATTTAGGACAACGAATTAAAACGATCCACACCAGAGCGGCTGCGCAAAGCAACCCTAAAGCCGCCGTTGGGGCCAGCGAATTTCGATTGAAATAAATACCGATCCAGTTTCCGTCTTCAATTTGAATTGATGACGACCAGTTCTGCCGCACGGCATACCACGAGAAAAACAAACCAGGTTGCATCGCTACGAAAAATAAACTTAATTGTTGAAACAATGTAAAACTTCTTGCAACATACAGCCCTACAAAGCAAGTCATCGCCAATGTGACAGCCTCAAAAAGGGTGTTGCTACTCGATGTCGCCCACAGCGTTGATAGCAGCATCCATCCAACAAAACCCAGCAATACCCCTATCGGCCCTGTTAACTGTGTTTTCGAAATTCCCCTTCGAACAAGTAGTAACACTGCTGGTGCTTGCACGAGAAGATAGCTTGCAAATTTTGTTACTTCAATTACTTTCGGATCAACCTGACCACTGCCCTCCCAAATTTTGTTGACTGGCCCCTGAGTCAGGGTTGCAAGCAACACCACAACATACGAATACTCAATCCAGTGCCACAAACGTAAAAAGTTTATTTTAGGCGATTTCATTACTTAATAATCTACCCCAGCCCGATTGTGCGTAACATTTTGCGGCTTAATTGCTATAACCAACTTGAGTAGAATGAAGTTGTGTCTATTGCTGATCAAGATTACGAAAAACTTTTGACTGAAGTAATCAATGAAGTCAATGCTGTGCGTAACAAATATGACGCCTTTAGCCAGTACGCCGAGTCAAAAATCGCCGATTACGTCAACGAACGCAAGTCACTTAATGACCGAATCGAACAGTTGATGCGAGATCTTGCTGTCACGAATGCGCAGCGTGCACAGATTCAATCTGAACTAGTCGCAGGCACTGTGCGCATCGATAAATTAATAATGCAACGCGACAAAGCCCGCAGTCGGGTGAAATTTCTCGAAGCATCTCGTGTATACCGCCTAGAGCAAAAACTCAGGAGTTTGGTTCCACAGTTTTTACGATCAAAGTAAACCATGGTTAAGCAATACCCAGTAATTATCACGGTTCGTGATCGCCTCAGTTGCTTGAAAGAATTACTCAACTGGTTAGAACTTGCTGGACAAAACGAAATCTGGCTCTGCGACAATGCAAGTTCATACCCACCGTTGGTTGAATTCTTAAGAACAACAAAGCACCACGTTGTTTATAATAATTTTAATCTTGGACATCGCGCACCGTGGTTGAGTGGTCTGGTCCCTGAACTTGGGCGCGAGCGTTTCTTTATCATTTCCGATCCGGATGTTGTGCCTGATCCAAATACTCCACCAGACGTGCTTGAGTTTTTTGAAGCGACCTTTGCTGACAATCCTGAAATTGACAAGGTTGGTTTTTCTTTGCGGATAGATGATTTGCCCGACCATTACATCCACAAACAAGATGTAATTACTTGGGAGTCACAGTTTTGGCGCAAAAAGTTATCAAATGGTTTTTATTCTGCACCTATTGATACAACCTTTGCGATGCACCGCCCCGGCGGCGGACACAAAAATGCAAATTCGCTGCGTAGTGCCCTGCCGTATACGGCCAGACATTTGCCGTGGTATTACGATTTAATCAATCCAACTGCCGAAGATGACTATTACAACAAACATGCTGACAGTTTGATCACCAACTGGAACACCGAAAAACTTCCCGCGTCAGTACAGGCAGTTCTAGTAAAACTCCGCGCCGAGAATGAAGCCAGAAAGCTAGAGAATTAAAAATGAATATAGCCATAGAAGTCAGATCGCTTTCGAAAAACTTCAGGCTGTACCACGAACGCAATCGATACATCAAAGCAGCACTGTTGCGCGGTCGAAGAGCAAAGTACGAAGAGTTTCTGGCTCTTAATGATGTCTCGTTTGAAGTTGCCCACGGCTCTACTCTCGGGATAATCGGTTCAAATGGATCTGGTAAGACAACAATGCTCAAGTGTCTGACCGGCATCTACACACCCGATAAGGGCAATATAAAAATTGATGGCAAACTAGCGGCGCTACTTGAACTTGGCGCTGGTTTTCATCCAGAACTAACTGGCTCAGAAAACATATATCTAAATGGCGCAATCTTAGGTATGTCCAAACGAGATGTACTTGCCAAATTTGACAGCATCGTTGAATTTGCAGGACTAGAGAGATTTATTAATACACCCGTCAAGAACTTTTCATCAGGAATGGTCGTAAGGCTCGGATTCTCGATTGCGGCGCATGTTGAGCCAAAGATTTTATTGATTGATGAAATTTTGTCTGTTGGCGACCAAGACTTCCAACGCAAAAGCAGCGAAAAAATTGAAGAGTTCCGTCGCGAAGGTCGAACCATCGTGGTAGTCAGCCACAGTCTCGGACTTGTCCAGCAACTTTGTAAAGAAGTCATTTGGCTAGAAAAAGGTCAAATTAAGCAAGTCGGAAGTGCCACAGATGTGATCTCGGCGTACACGGGTGGAAGTTATGCCCAACACACCGAAAAAGATGATGAATCTCGTGAGCGTTGGGGCACCGGTGACGCACGGATTAATTCTCTTGAGCTCCTAACGTCTGACAGTTCACAAACACAGCACATTGAGTCAGACAGTGCTGTAAAGATCCGTTGCGAGATGACTGCCCATACGCGCCTTGAATCGCCAATTCTTAGAGTCAGCATCACAAAACTAAATGGTGATGTTGTTTGGGCAACTTCCACGCAACGCGGCACCAACACAATTCGTGTTCTTGATGGGCCAGCAACTGCAACACTGGATATTCCAAAACTTGGTCTGTTAGAAGGCACTTACTATTTATCGGCGTCTATCTCTGACCCGACTGGCACCACAGACTTTGATCACTGTCAAAATTGGGTTCGATTCAATGTGCATAAAACCAACTTATTTGACGAAGGAGTTGTCTCGGTTGCCTCAACTTGGTCTCTCGAACGCCATCACCGCGAGCTACAACAATTTACAGTCTAAAGTTCTTCAGCCAATCGGCGCTTAAGTTTATTAAATGTTGCAAGACCGACTATCAAAGATGTGGTTGCTGCGACTGCCAACACAATTACATCGTTCCAGTTTGGTGATCTGCCGTTATAAGTGGTAGCCCGAAATGATCTGAGAAATACGGCCGTTGGGTTCCAGTGAAGAATTGAATGAATAGCGTCTGGTACTTTGCCGTCAAAAGTGTTTGGATCATAAATGACAGGAGTTGCAAAAAACCAAATCTGATTAATGATCGTCCACAAGTACGGCAAATCCCTGAAAAAAACTGCGCTCACACTTAACACCAGCGCTACACCCATTGCAAAAATTGCCAGAAGTATCATCAGCAGAATTGTTATAGGCAGCCACGGAAAGATAAAACTGCCGGCAAGTGTTAGTGCGATACACACGAGGGTCATCTCAATTGAAAACTGAACCGAACAGAAAAGGACTTGTGAAATAACCAGGCTCTCACGAGCAAAGGCTACTTTTCTCACGAGAGTCGAGTTACTCAAAATTGACTGTAACCCGACACCACAGACGAGCGAGAAAAATCCCCAAGGGATTAATCCAGTTAGTAAATATAAACCGTAAGTCGTGATTCCTGATGGGTCACCAACAGGTGCTTGGGCACCAAAGAGCACACCAAAAACGAACGTATAGATTGCCATCTGTGCAAGAGGGTTGAGCATTGACCACGACCAACCTAAAACTGATCGGCGATATTTACTGCGCAACTCGCGCAACGTGAGATTCCACAGTAGATTGCGCGAATTGGCAATGTCTCTTAATTGCTGCATGAAGTTACAACTTACCATTTCTTTAAACAACTAGGGTTAAAATCTTACGTATGGATGACAATCAAGCAGTCTCTGCTGATCTTTCAACAATTGAGATGCAATCTGAACTGCTTTTACTGCGCAACAAATTACACGCAGCAGAAGAAAAAATAATGCAACTTGAGTTGGCACTTTTGCAATCTCGAGATTTTTCTATCGGAGCCTCAGCGGAACTAGGCGAGATGAGAGTAACCTATTTCGCACTTGCTGAAAAATTAAAAGACGCCAACATCCATATCAAAAGTCATCTAGCGCATATCAAGCGACTTGAAGAGGCGTTGGGCGAGTCAGGTCGCGCAAGCGCATTTCACACAGCAAGATCTGCAGAATTAGATCGGGTTTACAATTCGGCTTCATGGAGAATCGGCAGATTTATTATGATTCCAATTCGAATTTTGCGTAAAATTTCTAGTTAAAGCTAATGTCTCCGCTGCTGAGCATCGTCACACCGGTGTACGACCCACCGAGGTATGCATTCGAAAAATGCATCGAAACTGTTTTTGCCCAAGAATATGGAGAATGGGAGTGGTGTCTGGTTGACGACTGTTCGACAGCACCTTGGGTCAAAACCCGATTAAAAGAATTACAGGCACTGGATCAACGCGTCAAAGTTTATTTGCGATCCGAAAATGGTGGCATCGTTGCGGCGTCGAATGACGCGATCTCTTTGGCGTCTGGAGAATTCGTAGTGTTGCTCGATAACGACGACGAACTTCACCTTGATGCCCTAGATGAAGTTGCAGCATGTATCAATGCCAACCCAAATGTTGATTACATCTATTCAAATGAGGACAAAATCACTGAAGATGGCGACCACTTTGGCGAGTTCATCAAACCAAATTGGTCACCAGAAAGATTTTTGTCACAAAATTATTGCTCACATTTGTCGGTGATGCGAACATCTTTAGTCAACGAAGTGGGGCGATTTAGAAATGGTTTTGACGGTTCACAGGACTACGACTTATTTCTGCGAATCACCGAGCGAACTAAAAACATCGTGCATATACCAAAAGTTTTGTACCACTGGAGAGCAGTTCCAGGTTCAACTGCTTCGGCGAATAACGCAAAGTTATACGCCTACACTGCTGCCGCCAAGGCTGTTGATGAACATCTGAAGCGACGACGAATCACGGCCGAGGTCGACTTTGACCAAACACTCTCTCTGGTCACAGTGAAACGGCGGGTAAAGAATCATCCAAAGGTCAGCATAATAATTCCAACCTGTGGAACCAGAAAATCTATCTTTGGAGTCGACACATGTTTAGTAGTCAATGCGGTCGAGAGTATTGAGCGAAGATCTACCTATACGAACTTTGAAATTATCGTCGTAGTCGACAACGGGACAACACAACAAGTGATAAGTGATCTCAAAGCCGTTTGCCCAAATCGCTTGAAAATTATCGACTACGACAAACCATTTAACTTTTCCGATAAATGCAATATCGGCGTTGTTAACAGCGATGCACCACTCATTTTGTTATTGAATGATGACACCGAAATTATCAGCCCAGATTGGCTTGAGACAATGGTTGGCCATATAACTGAAAAAGATGTGGCGATGGTTGGACCACTGCTACTTTTTGAAGATGGCCGAATACAAAGTGCTGGGCACTCAAATACTCACTCACTCCATAATTTCTCCGCAGGATTATCAAGCAACATTTTTGGACATTTCAGAATGCTTAAATTGGCACGCGAGGTAAGCGGCGTAACTGGGGCGTGTGCACTGATCAAGAGGGACGCTTATTTTGAAGTCGGTGGAATGAGTGAAATATTTCCACTGGCGTTTAATGACTGTGATTTTGCGTTCAAGTTATTGGAGCATGGCTACCGCATAATTTGGACACCTAATGCTCGGCTCTTTCACTTTGAATCAGCCACACGACCCGAAAATGTCGAACCGTCAGAAGTTAAATTAATTACCGGTCGGTGGGGACGCAAAATTAACAACGATGTGTACTGCCGAATTCATTAACTAATTTTGTGAGCGAGGGGGGACTTGAACCCCCACGTCCTTACGAACACTGGCACCTGAAGCCAGCGCGTCTGCCATTTCGCCACTCGCCCGAATGGACTACTGACGCTAACAGTTATGGCTTGTTTAAAGGCGTAGAATTAACGCATGTTTGCGCGTGCCTACGCCACTTCAATCAGACCAATTTCTCTTGGCAGGCAACTCATTGGCTTGCTTGACGCGTCGGCTGATCACCAACCTCTGTCTGGTTCGTATGTGATTCGGATGCAAACTGCAGACTTGGCGGCTTTTGTCGATGTCCAGCCCCATTTAATTCGCGAACTAGTAATCGCTGCAACTCAACATTGCGAGCAACGAGGCTATGAATACAACGGGCCATTTTCGATTGCACTTGAAGATGACGAAGCAATTAAAGTTGGCACGTTTCAAATATTGGCACAGTTGACTGCGAAAGTCGCAACACAACCGGCTGCTGCTGAACAGTTAGAAAAAGTTGCTGAGATCATTTCGGCGCCAAAACCAGTAGCCAATGCCGCCCTAGTTTTATCGACAGGGCAACGAATCGCCTTGAGTGGTGAAAATTTGAAAATAGGTAGGCATTCAACCTGCTCAGTTATTTTTGCCGACAGCAATGTCAGCCGTGAACATGCTCAACTTGTAATTAGTCCTGACGGCTGGTCAATTGATGATCTTGGTAGCACCAATGGCACGAAAGTCAACGGCATCAAGATTGCCACACGAAAATTACTTAAGACCGGCGACGAACTCGCATTCGGTACTTCAACAGCACGATTCGAAGTTAGCTGAGGTGTCTACCTACATTCGCTGGGGTGCACTAAGCGATACAGGAAGTTTGCGCGTCCAAAACGAAGACGCAATGCTTGCTCAAGAAGGATTGTTCGTAGTCGCTGACGGTATGGGTGGACACAACGCCGGTGAAGTCGCAAGCGCGATGGCAATCAAAATCCTCCGCTCAGCCCAAGCTAAAGGCATCACCGATGCCAAAGACCTGAACACCGCAATCAAAGAGGTAAACGAACAAATATTCAATGCCGCGACTGATAATTCGGACCAACGAGGAATGGGCACGACAATTACGGCACTGGTGATTACACCGACAAACAAGCAAACCGACAACAGTGACAAATCGGCAACAGTGGCGAATATCGGTGACTCTAGAACTTATTTATTGCGAGGTGGCGAATTCAGACAAGTAAGTGTTGACCACTCGTATGTCCAAGAGTTAGTGAGTGAAGGATTGATAACTCGAGAAGAAGCCAGAACTCATATTCGAAGAAATATAGTTACTCGCGCATTAGGAATCGAACCAACAGTTGGGGTTGACACATGGACATTGCCCCTGATTGTTGGGGATCGATATGTTCTGTGTAGCGATGGTCTTGTTGATGAAGTATCTGATGACGATATTGAAGCTTGCTTAAAAACAAATTCTGATCCGCAAGAAACCGCCGTTGAACTCGTGGCAATGGCCAATCGCAACGGTGGACGCGACAACATCACAGTAATCGTTGTAGATGTAATGGCTGACGATAAAGCCCCATCAAGTGAAGATTCTGATTCAACAAAACCATTGTCAATTAGGTATAAACCAGCCCGTAAATTAATTGCTTCAGGAATTCTCGCTGTGGTCACGACACTGGCGATCGTGCTCACGATGATTTATGCCCGATCTGGTTACTTTGTCGCTTTTGAAAACGAAACACCCGACGCGCGCGTACTCATCTACAGGGGAAAGAATCTGCTGTGGCTTGAACCGGTCGTCGCTGCCGATAGCACTCTTAAAAAAACTGATTTGAGCCTTGTGCTTGCTCAAGAAATAATTGCCAAACCGACTTTTGAATCGGCGACCGAGGCTCAAAGTTATGTCAATCAGATTCGTGAAGTCGTTGAGATTGCGATGACGCCGATAGTAACCACAACCACTGTCGCAGACTCGAATTCAACCACAAGTTCAACTAAACCATGAGCGACACGAAGCGTGTCTTAATTGACGATCGATACGAAATTGGTCGTCGAATTGGTCGCGGTGGAATGGCCGAAATATTTCAAGCAAAAGATATTTTGCTTGATCGTGTTGTAGCGATAAAAGTTTTGTTCCCGGAGTTTGCGGTAGATCCTGCATTTGTAGAACGGTTTCGTCGCGAGGCACAGGCGGCTGCTGGTTTAAATCATCCAAATATTGTCGGCGTTTATGACTGGGGGCGTGTTAATAACACTTATTACATCGCAATGGAATATGTCAATGGTCGAACCCTGGCCGACATAATTCGCCAAAGTGGCACATTGACGCCATTGCAAGTTTGTGATGTCGTTGGTGAAGTTGCGGCCGCACTTGGTTCGGCACATCAAAATAGTGTCGTCCATCGCGATGTAAAGCCGGGAAATATACTTGTGAGCACTTCGGGCCAGGTGAAAGTCGCAGACTTTGGTATTGCTCGCGCACTTGGCGCAGGAGTCGAACAAGGCCTCACACAGACCGGGGCAGTAATGGGGACTGCAACTTATTTTTCTCCAGAACAGGCTCAAGGGGCGATAACTGATCAGCGAAGTGATATCTACTCGCTTGGAATCGTGATGTACGAACTACTTTCTGGTACTGCGCCGTTTCTTGGCGAAAATGCCGTGGCGATTGCTTATAAGCAGGTTCACGAAAATGCGATTCCGTTGGACCAACTGAACAAATCAATCCCAGAACAGTTATCGGCGATCGTCAGCAAGTGCATGGCCAAATCTCCAGACGATCGTTATTTGACCGCCGGAGAAGTGCGCGATGATCTGCGCCGATTTGTTGAAGGCATGCCAGTTTTGGCGATGAAAAATTTTGTTACAAGCTCACAAACCACGACAAGCAATTCGGCAACTCGCGTTTTGCCGGTGACGAATCTTGATCCAAATGCAACGACCGTCATCTCTGCTCAAGATCAAAATACTTCGCAAATCGCAGTGACTGGTTCAAAAAGTGTTGCAGCAAATAGTTCTCGACAAGCACCTAATTATCCACCATACGACGATTTAGCCGAACGTCGACCAGCACTTTTTGTCGTTGGCGCATTCTTGGCGGCAATCGCTCTGCTTGCGGGTGCATTCTTTTTATACCAAACACTCGTCGTTAATTCATCGAATGTTTCAATCACGGTTCCTGATGTGCGCAATTTAACCGTCAAGGATGCCAGCGAAACTCTTCTTGCTCTTGGGTTCACTCCCGTGCCGTACGCGAATCCAAAAGAAGGCGTTGGAAACGACATTGTGTACTCACAGGATCCGCCACCAAGCGTTCTCGCCCGAAATGGTGACACCATCTCAATTACCTACAACCCGGCAAGCACGCCAGTGATCGTTCCGCTTGTTAGGGGTCTGACTGTCAAAGAAGCAACCGCATTACTCGCACCTCTTGGTTTGCAGTTGGCAATTGCCGAGGTGCGAATTGATCCAAAGATTCCAGAGAATCAGATTATTTTGCAAGACCCCAAAGTTGATACACAAGTTCGGTCTGGTTCGGTAATTGCAGTTGTCGTCTCGGGCGGGGTTGGTCTAGCAACGGTGCCCAATGTGCAAGGACAGGTTTCAACCGCGGCCCTGCAACTTTTGCAAACGACACCATATAGTTTTATCGTCACACTTGCCGAGGAACCGAGTGCAACAATTGAAAAAGGTCGTGTAATCAGAACAGAACCTGCAATTGGTGAACAGGCGCCATTTGGTGCAACGATAATTGTTTTCATCTCCAAGGGCGGCACAAAAGTTACGATGCCACAAGTTGAAGGACTCACAGAGGCTGACGCTCGAGCCCAACTCACTGCGATAGGTCTAGCAGTTGATGTCAAGTTTCAAGATGTTCCAGCAGGAAACGTCAATGACGGAAAAGTTGTAACTCAAGGTACGGATGCAGGCACACTCGTCGAGGCTGGCATCACGATTCGTTTGACGGTGGGTCGTGGAGTAGCTCCGACAAATACTCCATAATTTAAAGATTAGTTTTTACAGCGACTCAAAAAAGTTTCGATGATCTTGTGGCCATGATCTGTCAACACGCTCTCTGGATGAAATTGAACACCCTCAACCTCAAGCTCTTTGTGGCGAACACCCATGATTAGACCATCATCGGTAGTCGCGGTGACAATGAGTTGTTGTGGTACTGAAATTGGATCGATTGCTAAAGAGTGATAGCGCGTTGCCTTAAATGGTGACTCAAGTTGTTTAAACACACCAAGTTTCTGATGTCGAATTTGTGAAGTCTTGCCGTGCTGAAGTTCGGGAGCGCTGACAATCTGTGCGCCAAACACCTGGCCAATTGCTTGATGCCCCAAACACACACCGAAAATTGGTGCGATACCGGCAAACGCTCTCACTGCATCGCATAAAATACCTGCGTCTTGTGGTTTGCCTGGCCCAGGCGACAACAAGACGCCATCTGGTTTAAGTTCAAGTGCTTGGTCGACGGTGATTTCATCATTACGAAAAATTATTGGCTGAGCACCCAACTCGCCAAGATATTGCACGAGGTTGTAAACGAAACTGTCATAGTTATCGATCACCAATATTTTTGGTGCTGAATTATCCATATCTCTAAGCCTGCCAACTAAATAGTCGGTTCCAAAGCTATTTATTACCTCTACACTTAAGCAAGATATGGTGCCATCAAAACGAAAAAGTGGGGGACGCACCACCCCTAAAGGCACGAAACCTGGACGGGTTCACGAAACACATCGCTTAGATTCGTCTGACACGCATTCGATGCACGGACAAAACATTGCTGAGGCTTCGTCACGCTACACGCCACCAACTTTGCGCGAACAACGAGTTAGCCCGACTTGGGTTCCGATTTTAATGTTCTCGCTGCTCGGATTGGGCTCAGTTGTTATTTTGCTTTACTACCTAGGTTTTGTGCCCGGTGGACGAAACAACTGGTATTTATTTTCTGGTTTGTTATCTGTCCTTGGCGGTTTATACACCGCAACCAAGTATCACTAATTATTTATTGCGCTAGTTACTCAACTGGCGCAATTAAGTCCATCTCTTCTAAACAGTGTTTTGGTGGCGGCGGGTCTTGGTCTGGCGCCATTGTCATTCGTAACTCTGTGCCACAACTTGAGCAACGATAGCGGACATTAATCCGCCGCATTTCACCTGAAGGTGGCGGTGGCGGCAGAGTTGAAGTCATACTCCGCAACATCCCGAGACCAATTTTCCAGATGAAGTAGAAAAGCACGAGTCCAAAAAAGACCCAAATTAATTTTCCCAGCATTAGTGCGGGTTAGTTTTTCAATTACCCGAGGCGTTCGATGATTGTGGCATTTGCCAAGCCACCACCCTCGCACATGGTCTGCAAACCATAGCGACCACCCGTGCGCTCCAACTCATTTAATAAAGTTGTCATCAACCTGGTACCTGATGCGCCAAGTGGATGACCAAGGGCAATCGCGCCACCATTGACATTTACTTTTTCCATGTCTGGATGCAATTCTTTTTCCCACGCTAAGACCACTGCGGCAAACGCTTCGTTGATTTCAACAAGATCAATATCCTCGAGTTTTAAACCAGCACGCTCCAGAACTTTTTTTGTTGCAGGAATTGGAGCAGTCAACATGTAACGAGGATTTTCTGCGGCGAGAGCAAAATTCACGAATCGGGCCCGAGGTTTGAGACCAAGTTGCTTTGCTCGCTCTTCGGACATGATCAAGACTGCAGTTGCACCATCAGTAATCTGTGATGAGTTTCCGGCTGTAACTTTGCCACCGTCTTCAATTGGCCGATATGCAGGCTTGAGAGTCGCAAGTTTTTCGAGTGTTGACTCGCGGATTCCTTCGTCTGTAGTCATTACTTTTCCTTCGGCGTCAAGCGTTGGAATGATCTCGTTTTGAAAACGACCTTCGTTTGTTGCGCGGGCCGCATAGGACTGTGAACGCACGCCAAAACGATCCATATCTTCACGACTGATATTCCACTTCTCAGCGATTAATTCAGCGGAGATTCCTTGATTCACAAGTCCGCCATCTGCGGCGTAACGAGCTTGAACGGTTTGACCAAACGGAAAACCATGTTTACCTTCGGCGATTGACGAACCCATCGGTACGCGCGACATCACTTCAACACCGGCCGCAACAACAATGTCATAAGCACCTGCCATCACACCTTGTGCCGCAAAATGTGCTGCTTGCTGACTCGAACCGCATTGACGATCAACTGTTGTGCCTGGCACACTTTCTGGCCAACCGGCCGAAAGTATTGCATTACGAGCAATGTTCAAACTCTGTTCGCCCACTTGCATTACGCAACCCATTACAACATCATCAACTAGCGCGGGGTCAATGCCTGTGCGATCAACAAGTGCCTTCAATACATGCGCCGACAAATCAACTGGGTGCCACTCTTTCAGGCGACCATTTCGTTTTCCACATGGTGTACGAACTGCATCAACGATCACTGCTGTTTTCATCTTCATCCCTTTGTTGGCTTGGCATCAAACGATACTGTTTTAGTTTGCCCTGTTTTGCAACAAATCTTACAGTTGGACCAAGGTTCGTTAAGAAACGACACTAATCTTCGGGGGTTTTTTGAATTTTGCGGTGAAATTATGGCTTGAATTTTGCAATATTGAAATGTAAACCAAAAATTACAACCAACATGCTGCGTAAAATCAAAATCACTGACCTGCCCGAACTTGACGAAGATTTGCCTGCTTGTCGTTCGGTGATTGGAACAGCGATTTCCTTGACTTTATAACCGGCGCGACCAGCAACTACATTTGCCTCGAAAGTATCGCCCAAATAATGACTCGGAAAAGACTTTGCAAATTCATTGAGTAATGGCTTTGCTATTAACCGAAAACCGGAAGTTGAATCAGTGATTCGTGTCTTACAGGCCTGAGACGCAACCAAACCCAGAACTCTCATTGCAAACCTCCGGTGCCATTTCACTTCCATTGACTGGCGAGAATCTCTGAACCGACTGCCAATCACTAAGTGGGATGCTGTTGTCTTCCAAACTTCAACTAAATCTTTTAAATGGGTGCTGGGATGTTGTCCGTCAGCATCGCACTGAATTACTGAGTCGTAACCCTCATTCATCGCATACCTAAAACCACAACGCATTGCTCCACCCACACCGAGATTGATTTTGAGTCGCAGTACAACTGCGCCAGCCTTGGTCGCTAGCTCGGCGGTTCTGTCGCCAGATCCATCGTCAACCACCAAGACATCAAACCCCAAATCTCTCGCCTGCTTGACTACTTTTGAAATAGTTGCTTGCTCGTTCAAAGCAGGCACCACTACAAGTGGAGACTTTCGCATTCTTCTACTTTTTTTGTTTAGTTGATTGGAGTCGCTCAAGCTTTTCGCGCAACAACGCTGTCTCTTGGGCTAACGAGTTCACTCGACGCTGATTTCCTGAGATGCTCACGGTGAGTTGCAAGAACAAAAGTGCTGCTCCAATCGCAGCAATGGCAATCAATAACGCAATCGGTGAAAGTCGAAGCCATGTAGCAATTGG
>CAMCZA010000010.1 GCA_945885515.1 Ferrithrix thermotolerans DSM 19514
ACTACAACGGCGCCGAGACTAATCAATAACGCGTACGCTCGAACGAATCCATTTTGCGCACGACGCAAAGAACTTGCAACACGCCGAATAACTGATCCGACACCATTGACAATGCCATCAACGATGTTGGTGTCGATCCATGCGAGCAAGTTAAAACCTGCCGTGCCCGGGCCAGCGACAAGCCGACTTGCAGCAGCATCGTAATACCACGCTTGCTCAAGAACTTTAGGCTCAACAACTTTCAGCCAAGATTTTGCGTAAACAGCAACCGATACTGCGATTCCAACTATTGCAACCAAGATAGCCACAACTAGTAGCAAATATTTATTTTGATAAGCCCAGGTATCAGAAATGTGCGCTTCAGATTCTTCAACTACTGGTGCGAGCCAGCGCTCAAGAAAATTGAAGTTCTTGCCAAACGGCAATTGCATTGCACCACCAACTATTGATAGCAACGACAAAACTACAAGTGGAGCCAACATAACTTTCGGGCTTTCATGCGGAGTGATGTCGCCGTGCGCACCGTGTTCGGCACTGTGATCGTTCCAATTTGCTTTGCCGTAAAAAACCATGATCACTTGGCGAGTCATGTAGAAAGCTGTGAGCAACGCAGTTATTAATCCAACTACATAAAGACCGCGGTTGTTGGCATAAACATAAAGCAAAATCTCGTCCTTCGACCAGAAGCCGGCAAATGGTGGCACGCCAGCGATTGCTAACCAACCAATAATAAAAGTGAATGCTGTAACCGGCATCGCCTTACGCAATGCGCCCATCCGACGCATGTCTTGCTCGTGATGCATGCCGTGAATTACAGAACCTGACCCGAGAAACAGCAATGCTTTAAAAAACGCGTGGGTCACCATGTGAAAAATCGCGGCAACATAGGCACCTGAACCGACTGCTAAAAACATGTACCCCAATTGCGAAACGGTGCTGTACGCGAGAACTTTTTTGATGTCATTTTGCGCAACGGCAACCGTTGCCGCAAACAGCGCGGTGGCTGCACCAACTACTGCAATCACTGTTGGCGCCCACTCGTATGACGCGTGCAGAACCGGACTCATTCGCGTCATCAAAAACACACCAGATGTAACCATCGTTGCTGCGTGGATCAAAGCCGAAACTGGTGTTGGCCCTTCCATTGCGTCTGGCAACCAAAGATAAAGAGGAAGCTGAGCGCTCTTGCCACATGCACCAACGAACAACAACAACCCGATTGCTGTTGCCGTGACTGGTGCAAGTGCACCACTATGCGCAGATTCATTTATTGCCCCGTATGAAAGCGTGCCCAAACTGTGGAAAGCGAGAAACATTGCGGTCATCACACCAAAGTCGCCGATGCGGTTGGTGACGAACGCTTTCTTGCCGGCGACTGCCGCACTGTTGCGTGTATGCCAGAACGAAATCAAGAAATAGCTGCACGCACCGACACCTTCCCAACCTAAAAACGTGACGAGTAGGTTCTCGCCAAGCACGAGCATCAACATGCTGAACACGAACAGATTTAAATACAAAAAGAACTTTGAGAATTTGGTGTCACCATGCATATAGCCAATTGCATAGAGATGAATCAAAGTTGAGATTCCTGTAACGAATAGCGCCATCACAATGCTCAGTGGGTCGGCCAGCACTGCAAGATCAACTTGCAACGATCCGACACCAATCCAGGAAAACAGATTAATAATGTGGCTGCGTTCTTCTGCAGGAAGACCCAGCATTTCAAAGTACGCAAGAACCGTTACGAGAAATGATGAGGCAGTAGCTGTGGTCGCGACCCACCCCGAACGAGGGTCACCGAGTTTTCGACCAAAAACAAGGTTGATCATCGCCCCGGCAAGCGGCAATATCGGTATCAACCAAATTAAGTCGAGCACACTTAGCCGTTCAGTTCGATCAGATCATCGGCAGTTACGGAACTTCGATTGCGCATAATTGCGACAATGATGCCAAGACCAACTACAACTTCGGCAGCAGCCACAACCATGACGAAAAAGACGATTGTCTGACCATTGATGTCGTTAAGTTCTCGGGCCAAAGTGACGAAGCTCAGGTTCACTGCGTTGAGCATCAACTCGATACACATAAACATCACAAGTGGATTGCGACGCACAAGCACGCCAAAGGTTCCGATGCCAAAAAGTATTGCGCTAAGCACGAGATACCAGGTAGCAGTTGGCACTAACAATGCAGCGATCATTTTGAAGTTTCCGCTGCTACTGATTTGATTCGTCGAGAAAGAAGCACGGTACCTACAACAGCAACAACTAGCAGCACCGAAGTGACCTCAAATGCAACTACATAATCAGAAAAAATTGATTCGGCAAGTTGCGTCGTATTGGCATCTGTGCCCGTAGTTAAATCTGGGATATTTATTCCTTCGCCGCGTTCATGTAGTGCACCACTGCCGGTGGTGAATGCGGCGACAAGAATTCCAATTAGGCCAAGACTGACGATTATTGCAAGTGGTCGTTGCGCTGTAAGCGGTTCTGTACGAAGATTCTCGACGCGGTCGACGCCGAGCAACATGATCACAAACAAAAACAACACGACGATTGCTCCTGCATAAACAATCACCTGAACTGCGGCCAAAAAATGTGCTTCTTGGGCAACAAACAAAACCGCTACTCCGAAAAGTGTCAGCACAAGACTCAGTGCTGCGTGCACGGGATGACTGCGGGTTATTACTCCGACTGCACCGATGAGAATCATCAGTGCGGCACAACCAAAAACAAAAAATTCCATCTATTCGCTCTTCTCTTCTGCAGGTCGCACGCCATGACCTAATTCGCCACTCCATGACACGACACCAACAAAGTTTGCATCTCCTGAGGCCGCGGTTGCTCGCATCCAACCCGAAGTGTTCTGTTCTTCACCTTCTCGCCAATCCTCCCAAGCAAGTTGCTGCGGCTTGCCTGAATTGTCAACAAGAAGTTCGTCTTTGGTATAGATCGCATCTTTGCGATTCGTGAATGAAAACTCGAACATTTTGGTTTCGGTGATCGCCTCTGTCGGACACGCCTCAACACACAGGTCGCAGTGAATACAACGTAGGTAGTTGATTTCGTAGATCCAGCCAAATCGTTCACCAGGAGATGTCGGGTTCGTCGGATTGTTGTCGGCACCACGAACATGAATACATTTTGCTGGACACACTGCAGCGCACAGCTCGCATCCGATGCATTTTTCCATTCCGTCCTCGTAACGATTCAGAACATGCCGACCGTGCATTCGTTCTGGCTTATCCAACTTTTCGTCCATTTTGATTGCACGCTTCTTGTTGCGACGAAAAACACGACCACCTGAGTACTGGGTCGTAACACGATTTTTTTCTCCGCGTTGACGAAGCGTAACTATAAATCCACCGAGGTAGCCCATTAGAACATCGATCCTTGAATCTCACGCTCTCGCGTGCTCCTTGAAAATGCTGCTTGCAAAAGTAAATAACAGGCCACCATCACAACAACCGAAGAGCCTGTCACTATGAAGATGTTCCAATCATTTTGGCGAGCCAGGCGCTGTGAAGCCAGAAGCATGAACCAACCAAGTGATCCAGGGATGAGAACCTTCCAGCCGAGATCCATAAGTTGGTCATACCTTAAACGAGGAAGAGTCGCTCTGAACCAAATATAGATATATAAAAACACAAGCACTTTGGCAAGAAGCCAGAAAGTACCTTCAAGGGCATTCGGGAGCAATGGAATATCAAATACAAAATCACCAAAAGCAATAGGTTGTGGACCACCAAAAAATAGTGTGACAATCAGGGCCGACATCGTGACCGTGTTCATGAATTCGGCAAGATAGAACAACGCAAATCGAATCGATGAATATTCGGTATTAAAGCCACCGACTAGTTCTTGTTCTGCCTCGACCAAGTCAAATGGTGGTCGATTCAACTCGGCAGTTGCTGCGATCAGAAAAATGATAAAAGGAATAAAGCCAGTTGAGATCACATTCCATTGCGTAATCGTTGTTTGGGCCGCAACAATGCCACTCGTTGAGAGCGTGCCGGCAAGCAACAACACCGACGCTAGAGATAAACCAAGAGCTGCTTCATAACTAACCATTTGTGCAGAAGCGCGCACCGAACCAATCAGTGGATATTTGGATCCACTTGACCAACCAGCAAGCATGATGCCGTACACGGCGATCGACGAAATCGCCAGCGCAAATAAAATTCCAATAGGTGGGTCGGCAAGTTGAACTTTAGTTACATGACCAAACCACGTGACTTCTCCAGCGTTTCCGTTTCGAAAGTCGCCACCGAGTGGAATGATCGCAAAGGCCAAAAATGCCGGCACAAATGACAAGAACGGTGCGAGAACGAACACGAAGCGGTCGGAACGGTTTGGAATCAGGTCTTCTTTAAAGAACAACTTGATTCCGTCGGCAAGAGTCTGCAGTATTCCGAATGGACCGGTTTTATTTGGTCCGATTCGATTTTGCATTCCGGCAATCGCCTTACGCTCAAACCACACCATCAACATCGTGGCCAACAAGCCGACGACGAAAACTACCAGAACTTTTAACAGCACAATCAACAACGGAGTCCAAAGCAAACCGTCAACAAGAAGTTCGTCTAAAGCAATCAATGAAGTTGCTCAATCCGAACATCAACCACATCTGAGGTGATATCTAACAGCGGTCGAACATCGACAGTTGTATGGTTGTACGGCAACCATGCGGTTCCGCGATACACACCACTATGTGCATTCACCGGAAGCACAATACTTTTGTCGGCAATACCGACTCGTATATTCGTTCCGTCTACAACACCGATTCGAGCCAAATCAAGTGGATTGACATAGATCGCTGACTTGGTGATGATTCCGACGAGTGAAGGACTGGTCGTAGTTGATTGTGCGTTGTCGTACATCGTGCGAGACACAATCAAACGATAACTATAAGAATTTCGGTCTACTAAAACTACCGATGCCCGCGAAATTGTTGCCGAAGCTTCACTGACCATCAAGACACCGTCGCTATTTATTATTGGATTGTTTGCGCACGAAGAAAACTCGGGAATATTTGAAGTCATTTTTTGATGCAACTCATCAAGGCTTGATACCCCGAGATCAATACCGAGACTCAGCCCAAGTTCAGTTGCAATCATCCAGTCTGGACGACAAGTGCCACGCGGCGTAATCTGCTGGGTCACATTGCTGATTCGTCCTTCAAGGTTGGTCGTCGTCCCTGTTTTTTCTGCAAAGGCAGCAGCAGGAAGAACAACATCGGCGTTGCGGTTCGAACTATTGATAAAAGTGTCGATACTGATCACACTTCTGGTTCGATTAAACGCCCGTGCAACAAGATCTGAGTCAGCAACATCAGCGAGTGGATCTGATCCAAGCAAAATTAGGCATTCTATTTTTCCGGCTGCAGCTTTTGTCAAAATATCAATTGCATCACCAGAGTTCTTTTGTGGAGTGAGCCCAACCGCAACTGCTCCACGAACATTTCCACGGCGTAAAACTGGGAGGACTTTTGCATTTGGAATTGCATGAAAAATCTCACCTAGAGCATGCAGAGTAAACGATTCGTTCTCGGCCAAGTTCGCCCGACCAAGTACAACTACAACCTCGCCACGGCGAATTTGTTCTTGTATTTCTTGAGTTTCAAGAGTCTCACGAACAACTTGTGCCTGCCGACCCGGCTCAAACGAGACACTTCGCCATGCATACGGGGTCAAACCAGAATCGCGTGGTGTGAACTCTAAAATTCGTGACTTTCGTTTTTGCGCTGCGTCACGAACTCTTAAATACAGAACTGGAAGTTCTTCTTTGAGATCTGGGGACAACAAAATGATCGTGCTTGCAGCACAGGTTTGATCAATTGTTGCTTGTTCAAGATTGAAAATTTCAGGAGTTAAACCGTCACCGAGTTGAGAATCGCGTTGCGTGATCCCGAGTTGATCTGCCAACGATGCCCAAGCGAATGCGTCTTCGTTGGTACCACGAGCACCGCCAAGAATCGCCACCGAATCGGCGCCACTAGCCAGGGCGGTGCGAATAATTCTTGCTGCTGATTCAAGGGCGATCGACCATGAAGTGGTCGCAAGTCCAGAATCTGATTTGATTAATGGCGCAATCAATCGCTCCGTCGAATTGACCGACTCAAAGTTGTAACGACCACGATCACATAGCCAACCCCAGTTCACTGGGTCTATATCTACTCCTTGAAACCGAACTAATTCATCTCGGCTGCTTTGCACGACTATGCGACAGCCAACTGAACAAGAAGTACAAGTGCTCTCTGTTTGCTCAATATCCCAAGGACGAGCTTTAAAACGATACGGCTTTGCGGTCAATGCCCCCACTGGACAAATTTGCACAGTGTTTCCGGAAAAGTAACTGCTAAAAGGTTCGTCAGGAAATGTCAAGACCTGCGTGTCGTTACCACGACTTGTAAAAGAAATTAGAGGATCGCCCGCAACTTCATCGGCAAACCTCGTGCATCGGTCACACAAAATACAACGCTCGCGATCAAGATAAACAATTTCGCTGATTGCGATTGGTTTTTCGTAGTGACGCTTTTCTTCAACGAATCGACTCTCTCCAGGACCATGGCTGAATGCTTGATCTTGTAACGGACATTCACCACCTTTGTCGCAAACAGGACAATCAAGTGGGTGATTTGCAAGCAACAACTCAAGCACCCCCTCTTGAGCTTTTTTAACTGTGTCAGTTGCAGTACGAACGATTTGACCTTCGGCAACTGGCGTCATACAAGACACAACCATCATTGGTCCGCGAGGAGTTTCTACTTCGACTAGACACTGCCGACACATGCCCACCGAACTCATCCGCGGGTGATAACAAAATCTTGGAATGAAATCATCGGTGCGATCGGCGGCCGCAATTATCAACTCACCTTTTCGCGCCAAGACTGGCTTGTCATTGATCGTGATATTTACGACATTTGGATCAACGACAATATTTTCGGCGGTGGGATCAACAATCGTCATTAGTGCGCCCCAACCGATGTAACCGTCTTGGCTGTCGAAACCGCAGTAACAGGAATCGTCACACGCTTTGTCACTCGAGATTCAAATTCGCTTCTGAAAAGAGTCAGCGCCGAGTGAACAGGTGCGAACGCCGATGGCCCAACAAAACAAATTGTCGTCATCTTGTACGGAAAAGGCACGGCTGTTAAACCTAGTTGAGCGTTGGCAGCATGCGGAAAATCCCCAGGGCAAATCATTGCACCGACTTCAAGAAGTTGTTGCAGATCGGCATCAGTTCCGTCGCCGTCAACAATTCGACGAAGAATTCGCTCAAGCCAAGTTCCGCCTTCCCGACACGGAGTGCACTTGCCACATGATTCATGTGCATAAAAATGTGTCAGCGTCAAAGCCGCCGCGGGAATATCTGTTGTCTCATCCATCACGATTACTGCGCCCGAACCAAGCATTGATCCTGCTGGTCCGACTTGGCTTGCTTCAAACGGCAAATCTAATTGATCAGC
The DNA here is from genome assembly GCA_945885515.1 of Ferrithrix thermotolerans DSM 19514. GTDB lineage: Bacteria > Actinomycetota > Acidimicrobiia > Acidimicrobiales > Ilumatobacteraceae > BACL27. The sequence continues at coordinate 7,468 of CAMCZA010000010.1, forward strand.
AGTAAACCACGGCGCCGAACCTCCGCCAGGAACAAATGCCTTGAGTTGTTTGTCATCTCGTATTCCGCCACAAAATTCTTCACCGAAAATCAAATCTCGAAAAGTTGTCGTGCCGTTGATAATTTCAAAAACTCCTGGTCGTTTGACATGACCAGACACTGCAACCATTCGCGTGCCTGGTGACGTTTTTGTTCCAACCGCTGTGTACGCGGCAACTCCATTGCATAACAGCCATGGCAAGTTAGCGAGAGTTTCAACATTATTTACGATCGTCGGCTGACCATACAACCCGTTCACAGCCGGAAAAAAAGGTGGCTTGAGTCGCGGCATGCCACGGTTTCCTTCGAGACTTTCGATCAGCGCAGTTTCTTCTCCGACTACGTATGCACCTGCACCCCAATGCAAAATTATGTCAACCGAAAAATTTGATCCAAGAATATTTTTGCCAACATATCCGGCGGCATATGCCTCATTTAAAGCCGCTGCAACTCGCTCTTGGGCGAGTGCCATTTCTCCTCTTATATATAGGAAGCACTGCGACAACCCCGCCGCATAGCAAGCAATCAAACACCCTTCAATAAGTTGATGTGGATCGCGCTCCATTAGCAATCTGTCTTTGTAGGTACCTGGTTCGCTTTCGTCACCATTGACAACTAGATACTTTGGCCAAACTTGTTGCGGAGTCAAACCCCACTTTGTTCCCGCAGGGAATCCCGCTCCACCGCGACCAAGCACCGTTGCACTTTTTACATCGTCATGAATTTCATTTGCAGGACGAGATAGCGCTGCTCGTAAACCTTTGTAGCCGTTTGTAGCCAAGTAGCGCTCAAGGGTGAACGAATCAGCAAATTCAAATCGTGATGTCACGATCTTTGGACGATCACCCGCAACAAATCCTGGGGCGTGAGAATAGGTTGTGCTCATAACGCGGCCTTGCCGTTTAACCATGCTGGTGCTTGATCAACAAGTTCGGGTGACACGGCGCCAACGCCACGATCTGGTGCAATATGTTGACGCACTTTTGCCAGCACGCCATGGGCGGGAATTTCTTCGGAGAGTTTTCCTGCTTCTAAGTCGTCAATTAAATTGTCGAGGTCCGCCGTCGAAACTCGCAGTCGATAGCGATAGTTGACTTGTAGACACGGGGCTTCTGTGCATGCAGCCTGACATTCAGCATGGGCGAGCGTGAACATTCCATCTTGTGTTGTTCCACCTGCTTTGACTCCGAGTCGTTTTTCGGCATGATGCATTAGTTCGTGTGCGCCCATCAAGGCACACGACATCGTTCCACAGATATTGACCAAATATTTACCGATTGGTTCAAAACGAAACATTTCATAAAAAGTTGCAGTGCCATAAACCTCGGCCGATGTGACACCGACGAGTTCGCCTAGATGAACCATTGCTTCACGGCTGATGTAACCCGATTGCTCTTGGGCCAAGTGCAACAACGGAATCAACGCTGATTTTTGTCGCGGGTAGCGAGCGATGATTTCTTTTGCAATCACCAAGTTTTTGTCAGTTAAACGACTCATCGATCAACCTCACCAAGCACCGGGTCAACTGAAGAAATTACAGCAACAGCATCGGCGATAAGTCCTCCGTGCATCATCAACGGCATCGTCTGAATGTTGACAAAACTTGGTGCTCGCACATGCATTCGATACGGCGTGGCAGAACCATCGCTGGCAATGTAACAACCAATCTCGCCACGCGGACTCTCGATCGCAACGTATGCTTCGCCTTCAGGAACTTTAAAACCCTCTGTAAAAATTTTGAAGTGGTGAATTAACGCTTCCATTGACTCATCAATTCGACCGCGAGGTGGTGGCGTGACTTTTTTGTCTTGAATTCGATAGTCACCTTGCGGCATACGATCTAAAATTTGTCGAACAATTCGCATTGACTCGCGAATTTCGTTCAGACGAATTGAGTATCGATCGAAAGCGTCGCCATAACTTCCGACAATTACATCAAATTCAACTTCGTTATAACGCAAATATGGCATGTCGCGACGCAAATCCCACGCCAAACCTGTGCTTCGCAAAATTGGACCAGTGGTGCTCAAGGCAATTGCTTCATCTCGAGTGATCACACCGACACCTTGAAGACGCTCGCGCCAAATTGGCTGACCCGTCATCAAAATCTCATATTCGGCAAGACGCTGTGGCAATGCATCAAGCAAACCAAGTACCTCGTCCCTCCAACCTGCTGGTAAATCTGCTGCGACTCCACCAGGGCGTATGAAGTTGTGATTCATTCTTAAACCCGTAACTTTTTGAAAGAACCGCAGGACTTCTTCGCGCTCACGAAACCCGTAAAGCATCATTGACACCGCACCAATATCCATGCCATTCGTCGCCATGAACAGTAAATGGCTGCTGATGCGATTTAATTCTGAGAGCATCATTCGAATCCACACGGCGCGTTCAGGAATATCTTGATCAATGCCAAGAAGTTTTTCGGTCGCCATTGAGAAAACAAGTTCGTTATTAAGTGGCGATGCATAATCCATTCGAGTGACATTTGTACCACCCTGCATAAATGTCAATGACTCGCCGGTTTTCTCCATTCCGGTATGCAAATAACCGATCACCGGCTTGCAACGCAAAACGGTTTCGCCTTTGAGTTCAAGCATCAATCGCAACACTCCGTGTGTGCTCGGGTGTTGGGGGCCCATGTTGATGATCATCGTTTGATCTTCGCTCTGTGTGTCAGCAAGTGATGCAACTTGCGATTCACTCATTCGTAAAACAGCGCCAGACTCTCGCATCACTGCCTTGTTCGACATGTCGGCACGCAACTGCAGTTCTTGGCCGCCCTCAGAGGTGCCTGCCGAAATAATTTCAGGTGCGCTACTTTTGTTTAAGTTCTCGGTTGTTGTCATGATGCAGCACCCTTGAATTGCACCGGAATATTTCCTTGCGAATAATCTTTGCGCAACGGAAAGCCAACCCAATCTTCTGGCATCAAAATTCTTGTCAGATCTGGATGACCAGTGAAAGTGATCCCGAACATGTCGTAAACTTCTCGCTCCATCGCTTCGGTTCCCGGGTAAAGATCAAACGCTGAATCAATTGATGGATCAGACTCTGAAAGTTGCACCCGCAGGCGCACACGGCGACGCTGAGACAGTGAAAGTAAATTTACAACTAGTTCAAAACGCTCGAGTGAGATTTGAGTTGCAACTTCAGGCGAAATAGTGCGACCCGGATGAGTCAAGTAATCAACAGCAGTTAGATCTGCACACATCTCAAAACCCTCGCTACGCAGAGAGGTGAGCGTTTTTAGATAGTCAGACTTTGAAACGAAACGAACATCATCAGCAGTGTGACTGGTGGATTGCGACATGCTTCAACGGGTTCCGAGAATTACTGGCGTGATCGAGCCAGCAGGAATTTCTTGAATACGAACTTGCGCGCCAGCGCCAGTTGATGCGCGACGCCTCATGATTTCGCCGTCTTCGATTAACTGATGCAGAGTTTCAATTGCATGAATCAGCGTCTCAGGTGTCGGTGGGCAACCAGGTGCATAAACATCAACCGGCACAATTTGGTCGACGCCCTGGACAATCGCATAATTATTGAACATTCCACCACTGCTGGCACAAACGCCCATTGAAATGACCCATTTAGGTTCCATCATTTGGTCATAGACCTGGCGCAATACTGGCGCCATTTTTTGGCTTACGCGACCAGCCACAATCATGATGTCGGCCTGGCGTGGTGATGCGCGAAATACTTCCATTCCAAATCGCGCGAGATCGTAATGTGCGGTCCCAGAAGCCATCATCTCAATCGCGCAACAAGCCAAACCGAATGTTGCCGCCCAACTAGATCTTGAACGCGACCACTTAACTAGATCTTCAACTCGACCAGTGAGAAAGTTGTGCTCAAGTCCGCCGAGTCCTTCATCTAAAACATTTCTTACAGTACCCATCAGCCAGAGACCTTTTGAGATTCTCGTCCATCAAGACCAACTCGGCGAATTGTGGTGGCAGTCGTGCGCGACTCTGAAAAAATATCATCGTCAATAGTCAGTAACTGACGCGGCTTATTAATTGGGCCCCAGTCCAAGGCTCCACGCGCAACAACATAGACGAACGCGACAAAAAACACCGCGCTAAATGCGGCGAATTCAAAAAAACCGTAGACACCTAGTGCCCCGCTTGAAACTGCATAGGGATATGCAAAAATTATTTCAATGTCGAACATTATGAACAGCATTGCAACAACATAAAAACTCACAGGAAACCGTTCGGGTGCTTCTCTGCTTGGAACAATTCCACACTCGTATGGTGCCTCTTTCGCCGAGTTCGGTCGACGCGGTGCCAACAATTTTGAGGCGACTACAGAACCTGCACCAAATAAAATTGCAAGAACCGTCAGTACAACAATCGGAAGATACTGACCCACAATTTAGACCTTTGCAGGCGACTGCTCTTTAAGATTCTGCTGCAGATTTAGGTCTCGTTTGTGCAGTATTTGACAGAGCAACAAGAAAATAATTGTTGAGCCAATTGTGATGAAAATCGCTGGCTGACGCTTGGTGCCGAGGTCGCGGATCATATGGACGTAGCGACGCGGTTGAGTTTCGTCGACTACAGGTCGCGCTGGCGCGCGACCAGGTTCTGTTCGCTGTGGCACTACTGGCGCAACTTCGACAAGTGAAAAATGTGGCTTGTGAAAGAACGCGATGAAGTCAAGCGATTCGTTTATTTTGGGCCAACGGTCTCCACCCTTGTCGTAAACAGCGAGAGAAATGTACTCGCCGGCAACAAGCTCTTCTGCCTCACGTTGAATAATTTCATCAGACGCAGCAACTGCTTGACCACGGCGTGGATCAGACTCTTCTAACAACAACCATCCTTCGCTCTGCAATGCGCTTGAAACTTTTCTTGAGTCACCCTGAACTTCGCCACTGAGTTCTAAAGGTTGCTCCAATATTTCTGAACCTTGCAATAAAGACGCTTCACGAACAATCGTTACTGGTTCTGCGGGTTGCCAAGTCGGCTCACGACCTTTTAGACCGATTCCATATGTCCACCAAATAACACCCATTGTTGCCATCCAGCCAAATAATCCAGCAAGCACAACCAAAAATCCAAGGCGTGCCCCTAAGTTTGTGCCGACTACTAAATATGTTCCACCAATAAGTACGCCGACAGAAATCGCCACGATGACAATTCCGCGAAGTTCGGGTTCCCAGTTAACTGCAAGCACCGCCAACATTTATAAACCTCTCACGTAGTCGATGATCGAAGCGATTTGATCATCGGTAAGCATTAACCCAAATGCCGGCATGCGTCCAGAGCCTTGACCCTGCTGCCCATATTTTTTGCCAAGTTCGCTACCACCCTTGATGAACTCAATCATTTCGTCTCGTTGCGGAAACTGTCGAACTGCCGAACCGCCCGTAAGGTTTGGACCAAGCGCACCACCACCAGTTATTTGAGGTTGGCCATATGACCAACCTTTCGTGTGGCAACGGGCGCAAGAAAAGTTTCCACTCCCGAGATCTAAATTAAATAGTGCCTCACCAACTGTCGCGTAAGTTTTAGCCTTGACAAGTCTTTCTGCTTCGGCTTGAATCTCTTGCTGCTTGGCTACTGGCAACTTGCCATTTTCGTCGCGTGGAATCTGAATACTTTTTACATACTCCAGAACAGTTTGAATTTGCTGATCATTCAACGGTCCACCGCCAACGAGACCCCATGCCGACATCGGCGAAAACGGACGCCCGTAATTTAGAATAAATCGAAACTCTTCATCGCTGTAGCGATAGAAAACCGTATTAATTGCCGGAGCTTTCCAGTTGACTTGTTCTACCGCTCCGGTCTTTGGATCAGTAATTGCATACGACGCAACGCCACCGCCACCTTTCATTCCTCCGTGGCATCCAGCGCAGTTATAGCCGCCGTCTGCAGTTGTAGCAAAAAGTCCACTGCCCCAAGTTTCAAACTGGTGCTGAAATTCTTTTTCCGCGCCGACCATTCGACCTGGTTCAAGAATCCAATAAAGCGGAAGCGCAATTGTTACGACGGCAAGAAACGCAAGACCAATAAATTGAGTGCGTTCAATTTTTTCACCCTCAAGACGCTCGTCGTCATAATACGGTTTGCGGTTGGCTGCAAGTTTTATTTCTGAGCCGATTTCGCGTTTGCTCGAGCGAATATTTGCCAGACCATAAACGATCCAACCAAGAACAGCTACGAGAAGAATTACCCAAGCAATCGTCGTGGTTGTATCGGCAAGAATAATTGTGCTGAACATTTAGTGATCTCCAGACGCACCAACACAGTTGGGGCCTTCTGCTTCTTGTCCGGTTGTGTTTGTTCCGATCGGTGGACCACCAAAAACGGTGCCTGTGTCGATAACCAACATTCCATTATCTACTGAAACTCCGAATCGATCCATTCCGCGAGGTGCAGGACCGCCCTTTTTCTCTCCGACTCGGTTGTATTGCGAGCCGTGACATGGGCACTCGAACCATTGCGACGATGAGCATTCAGGCACTCGACAACCCAGATGAGGACATTTTTGGTATAACGCAACCACTCCAGCATTCATTCCGGTAAATACTGCGCCTTGACTTCCGTAAATGACTTCTGCTTTTGCAATTGCCTCTTTGGGATACTCTGTAACCCAAGAGCGAGCCTCAGGTAAGTATAAAAATCCACCGCCAGCACGAATCTGGCCGATCACATCATCAATCTTGCCAGCATTTATTTTTGATCCGAAACCGCCTTCGGCACCCTTCCACAAAAATGCAATAAGTGCGGCGGCGAATCCACCCAGACTCGCACTCATCAATGTCACCGTTGCTCGATTCAAAAATGCCCTGCGCGATTCGCCAATTGCTTCTGTGTCTGGTGCAACCCAAGTCTCAATTTCTGGTGGCGGCAGAACTGCCACGGCGTTGCGACTAGCAGTGCCTTGTGACTCGGCATCACGAGTTGAGTTGCGTGCAACTTTTGCGGCATTGCGATCGCGCTTTTTCGTTTCACGAGACAGCGATCCGACTCCTTTTATGTCGGCACGACGCGACGCAGTGAGTACACCGCCGAGGCCAAGCACCGCAAGAATCGCAATTGCGATCGTAATAGTTGTTGTTGTGTTCATTTAAATAAGAGTCCGATCACAATTCAAAAAAGATGCCTTCACGCCACGGGAAGACAAAGTTGAACCCCGGGCCACGAAAGAAAGAGCCGATAATTACCAAGACTGCCCAAAACATCAAGTGCACGGTCATCAAACTTGTCATGAATTTTCGATCTTCTGGGCGATTAGATTCGTTGCGATCTAAATACGGCGCAAACATTAGGGCAATTATTCCCATTCCAGGAATCGTTACACCAGCAATCATCGGATGAAACATCGTCAACAATTCTTGTAGTCCAAGAAAGTACCAAGGTGCTTTTGACGGATTAGGAGTCTGGTTGAAATTTGCGGCTTGCAACAAAGGCGCATTTACAAACCACGAAAACACAAACACGAATGCGGTGCAAGCCAACGCAGCAACGAACTCAACGCCCAACAAGTGGGGCCATGTATGAACTTTGTCAACCGGCACAGCCTTGACATCTTGAATTGATCCAGATTTGACAACGGTCAGTAAACGCTGTGTGTGCCCACCAGGTCCGGCACCGTAAGGGATACTTCCGTTTGTTGGTGTACCAGCAACAACAGCACCGGGTTTTTCTGCAAGCGCCACACCGCCACCTGCTGGTTTGCTTCGCTCAAGCAAGTCAGCAGAGATTCGCGAACCTGCATCGCTACTTGCAGCAGCGGGTGTTGTTGCACCTGCTGCCTCGGCTGCAGCTTTTTCGCGCGCTTCTTGAGCACGCTTAAGAAGATGTTCTGGGATGCCGGCCATCAGAGTGGTCCTGAGATTCCGCCGTCTTTACGCACGCGCCAAAAATGGATCGCGAGGAAGATGACCGTGACAAATGGAAAAAGTAAAACATGTAACACATACCACCGCAAAAGAGTTTCTGGTCCAATTTCGACGCCGCCCAATAAAACGAAACGAACTTGAGAACCAATCACCGGCGAGTAACCCATCATATTGGTTCCCACGGTTACGGCCCATAGGGCGAGTTGATCCCATGGCAACAAGTAACCAGTGAATGAAAGCAAGAGTGTGAGCGTCAACAAAATCACACCGATCACCCAGTTGAATTCGCGCGGTGCTTTATACGCACCATGATAGAAAACCCGAGCCATGTGCAAGAACACTGAGAGCACCATTAAGTGCGCTCCCCAACGGTGCATATTTCTAACCATCAGCCCGAAAGTTACCGACGTATGCAAAGACTGAATATCTTGCCAAGCGTTGGCAGATGTTGGTCGGTAAAAAAACATCAAAAAGATTCCGGTGATCGTCAACAAAATGAAAAGAAAGAAACTTAATCCACCAAGACAAAGCGTGTAACTAACTTTCACCGCGTGTCGTTTGACTTTCACTGGATGTAGGTGATACAACACAGAATTCATTACGACATACGAACGGTTTCTCGGTGAGTCCGAATAGCCCTTGCGAAAAATTGAGCCTGGTCGGAAGATCGAGTTCCACGCTTGACTTCCTTGCATCGACTCATTTAATTTCGTCACGCGGTCTTTAACCGTCAACCGGGATTTTTGTTCGAGCATTTGTACCATTTAATTCTCCGTTCCTAAAATCGCATGCCGTATGAGTAACCATGATTATTCGTGCGCATATGGGTTTCGCCAGTTGCGGGTGCAACCCCAACTTTGCCAAGAATTATCACTCCGGTTGGACAGCGATCAACGCACAACGCACAACGCGTGCAAACATCATCGTCAATAATAAACACGACCTTGTCAGACGGGTCATCGCCCGGAAGCTCAGTGCCATCGGCTTGACTAATCGCTTCAGGCGAAACCATGAAGATGCACTTCCATGGACAAATGTCGACACAGCCTTCGCACATTATGCACTCAGATTGATCAATGTGAATGAACTGTTTTGGCTTGACTGCCTTACTCAGATATTCGGCATCGACTTCAACAAGTTGATAATCATCCGTGTACGGCATCATCGGTGGATTTGCGTCAGTTTTTGCCATCGTTTAACTCTTCTTCATCAAAGGACGACCGTATGTCGAAGTTGCAACTTCTTTGGCGACTTCTTCTCCGCGCTTCTGCCACCAACTAAAGAGATAGATCATCAGCCCGATGTAAAAGACATGAATTACAACCACAACGATGTCCCGAATGGCTTCGTAACTTATGACGATCGGAAAACTTCCACCAATCGTGTCAGACTTCAAAATGTCAAATGGCCCGTAGACAAGTTTGTCTTTGCGCCAACCTAATTCTTTGTCAGCGTGGTCAATCCATTGGTGAGGCACAACACCAAAAGCCAAAAACAAAACCGCGAAAACATACGCTGCACCAAGCATTGCTTCGCCCCAAGTTGCCTTGCGATCAAACTTTCGACGCTTGCCAATTGGGATGATGACAAGACTCAACAGCGTCGTAACTACTGCGGAAAAAATGAAGGCCTGGTTGACTCCGGGCCACCTGAGAATGTCAATTGCGAGCATTAGTTTGAGGGCTTGCCTTTCCTCGTTAAATCTGTTTTTAGCCTAGTCGGCAAGATAATAATGACTCTGCTTGAAACCAACTGTTGAAGGTCATTTTTAGTCACTAGTTTTCACGATTGCTCAACATCTCTCGGCGAAGTCATGACCGACTATTTGGGTTGTGCGCTCGTGAACTTCTCGCATTGGCTCGCGTTGCGTCTAACCTGTTAGGCGCAAGGTTGCGGATTAAATAGAAACTTATTGTCAAGGAGTGCAGTGGCAGGAATACCCGAACATCTTCTCAAGCGTGCGCAAGAAGCACGTGACAAGGCAGCTGGCATAGCGCCTGCTGCCGATGGGGCAACTGCTTCCGAAAACGTTCTTGTAAAAGTTGCTGAGAATAAACCAGTTGCAAATGCGCCGACCGCAAGTGCGCCACCGCCACCGCCAGACCCAAGTTATGTCGTCGCAGCAAACTCGCGAAAGAAAATTCCGTTTTGGGCAATGGCAACTTTGAGTTTGTTGCCACTTTGGGCATTTTTATATGTGCTTGCGATACAGCCTCAAGAAAAAATAGTTGAGGGGCCTCTTGCCGTAGGTGCCGGCGTCTATGGCTCTTGCGCAGGTTGTCATGGTGCGAATGGTGCCGGTGGCGCTGGTCGCGTTTTGTATCAAGGCGAAGTTCTAAAAACATTTCCAAAAATTGAAGACATGCTGAGTTTCGTGTACATAGGTTCACAGCAATATGTTTCGGCAGGAATGAAGATTTATGGCAACCCAGATCGTGAAGGTGGAGCGCACGCTCTTCTTTCTTATAACGGAAACCCGATGCCACAGCAGGGCGAAAAATACGGAGGCGGTCTAACCGAGGCAGAAATTCTCGGCGTTGTCTGTCACGAACGCTATGAACTTAGTGGCGCCGACCCAGAGAGTGAAGAATGGAAAGCAGAGTATGAACTTTGGTGCTCACCAGAGTCAGAAATATTTGCAGGACTTGAGACTGGTGCGGTCAACTTTGACAATCTCGCGGAGACCTACGCTGCAATGCCCAACGCTCCGGCACATGTTGGCACTGATCCACGCCCTTCTGGCAAATAACTAGCTAGTTTTCTTCGTCTCGTGACCAGCGAGCAACGTCACACACCTCAAATAGATCAGAGCCGATAAATCTGCTTAGCCTTGGGGACAGATGCAAAATGAATTACAACAAGAACTCGATGTAACTGGCGAAGTTCGTCAAGTGCTTCGCACTGAAGTGCTTGTTGTCGGCGGTGGACCCGCAGGAGCGTCAGCAGGATTCTGGTTGGCTCGTCTCGGTCACGATGTAACTGTGATTGAGCGAAAAAAATTTCCACGTGAAAAAACTTGTGGCGATGGACTGACACCCCGAGCAGTTAAGCAACTTGACGACATGGGACTTAGCGAGCAGATGTCACAATTTCATCGCTACGAAGGTCTGCGTGCAACCGCGCACGGAAAAGCACTCGAATTGAAGTGGCCAACTCACCCGATTTATCCGCAGTATGGATATGTCGTTCGCCGTCGAGAACTTGACATGATGGTTGCACGAAATGCTCAAACTGCCGGTGCCAGACTTCTTGAAGAACACGAAGCGGTTGCGCCAATCATGTCAAAAGATTGTGTGCGCGGTGCAATGGTTACGAACAAGGTTGATGGAAGCACAATTGCCATTCACGCTGAATATGTGATTATTGCCGACGGCGCGAATTCGCGATTCGGTCGAGCAATTGGAACAGCGCGCGAAAAATCGTGGCCGTACGGAACTGCGATTCGTACTTATTGGAAGAGTCCGCGACACCAAGAACCATGGATTGAATCTGCGCTTGACGTTAAAGATCGCAACGGTAAATCAATGCCCGGCTATGGATGGATTTTTCCTGTTGGCGACGGAACAATAAATATTGGCGTCGGTCTGCTCTCAACTTTTAAAAATTTCAAAGATGTCAATACTTCGCATTTACTTGATTCGTATGCCCACATGGTCGCCGAAAGGTGGGAGATTGATCCAACTCAACCAGAGTGCAAAGCCACGAGTGGCAAGATTCCGATGGGTGGATCTGTCGGACCAAAAGTTGGTGCGACTCACATTGTGATCGGTGATGCCGCCGGCAGTGTCAACCCATTTAACGGCGAAGGAATCGACTACGCCTATGAGACAGCGCATTTGGCCGCCGATGTTTTGCACGATGCTCTGTTAACTGGCGATGCGAGTGTGTTGAAGCGCTACGACCAAATGATCGAAGACGAATATGGGCAATATTTTAAGGTCGCAAGATTATTTGCACGAATAATCGGTCGCCCCGCTTTAATGCGAGAACTCTCTAGGGTTGGCATTCAAAGTCGCACCCTGATGGAGTGGGTGCTACGAATCATGGCAAATCTGTTGCGTCCAGACGAGATTGGGCCAGCCGAAGCGGCGTACAAAGCAGCGGCTTTGATCGTGCGTGCGATGCCGGACGCCTAACTCGCTATTTACTGTAAAGTCTCGGTGTGAGTAGTAACAGCAAAAGTTCAAATTTGCTTTTCAGTTACTTTAGTTTTCTGCAAAATCTCCTGTTGCTGGTTCTTGAAATTTGCCCACCATTTTTGCGCACGATGGTATTCAAATTGACTTTCAAAGAATTTGGTAAAAATGTTCGGGTTGATTACAAGTGCTATTTCAGATACCCGTCAAAGATCAAAATTGGAAACAACGTCAAAATAAACCGTGGCTGCGAGTTCTTCCCATCTCGACAATTTAAAGATGCCTTTATTGTTATTGAAGATGATGCGGTTCTTGGTCCAAATATAACTTTCTTCGGTGCGGGCCATGATCCAGAAACTCAACAACTCCTCGATATCGCAGCGACGATTCGCGTTGGCCGTGGGGCATACATTTGTGGCAATTCGACAATTCGTTACGGGGTCACAATTGGTGCAGGCGCCGTTGTGGCTGCTGGTTCTGTTGTCACAAAAGATGTGCCTGCAAACACTGTTGTCGGTGGTGTTCCTGCGCAAACAATAAAGTCGCGCTTCAACAAAAACTAGGGCTTAATTGTTTATTAGCTAGAGCCTTGGTTCCAACTTGACTTCGTCACGGGTTGTTTACGAACCAGAAATTTGATTATTGGCAAACTACTTCGTTGACTTCGTCGGTGATCAGGTTCATTTTAGAAATACTTTGATTTGGTGAATAACTATTGATGAATTCTCTCAAGCTAATTTGACTTACCCCGCTGTCTTGACGACAAGTTTTGCGGGTTGGTGTTGCTAGTCGCACGATCCAGCCATTGGCCAGCACACCCCTGTCACCATTGTCCAACATGTCGACAAGACTTGGTAATTCAAGAACTCGATTCGGCGGTGTGCCATTTGCATTGGTAATTGCAAACCACATCACTGATTCACCAAACATATTTGCCAACATCACGCAAGACGAGACGCTCGTAAAGTCATCACAATTGAGTTCGCCTGGTGTTCCAGCGGCGATCATCACAACTCGACCATCGTCAAGCGTTACAGATGAGTCACTGACAGTTCGCCCATTTTCAATTTGTAATCCGTCACTCGCCGCAAACCTTGTAACCACTGCCACCAGCTCGATGTTTTTTTCAACAGACTGCTGAATCACACCAACGTCCTGGCCACGACCAAAGCAGTCGTTGCACGAAATCAGCATCACAAAAAAACCGGTCACTACGAGCAAACCAAGTGCCAGCCAGAGTCGCGAATTTAGTAATTGTCTCACTATCTAAGAATAGACGGATTCAAATAATGAATTAACGAGCACCCACAGAATTGAGTTGTGGTGCACTTTGTACTTTGCTTCCACTTTCGATTCGCATCTGTTCGTAATAGCTCAAAATCTGCAACTCAACACCCAGATCAACATTGCGCACCGAAACACTGCTCGGTGTAGCCAAAACCACCGGCGCAAAATTGAGAATCGATGTAATACCTGCATCGATTAGCGCATCGGCCGCAGACTGAGCCGCCGCGGAAGAAGTTGTAATCACGCCAATATTCACCTTTTCATCTCGCACAATATTTTTCAGATCGCCAACATCACCAACTGTCAGCGAGCTTGTTGTTCGACCGATTTTTTTTGGATCATTATCCACGATTCCAACCACTGGAAAACCGCGTGATAAAAATCCATCAAACTTTGCAAGTGCGCAACCGAGGTTTCCTGCTCCGACGACGACGACATTCCATTCACGCATCAGACCGAGCTCTCGCTTAATTTGGTGAATCAAGTAGGTCACTTCATAACCAACACCGCGAGTTCCGTAACTTCCAAGATACGAAAGATCTTTTCGAACCTTGGCCGCATTCACTCCTGCTAGTGCTGCTAATTCATCACTAGAAAACCTGAGCACATTAGTTGCAGCGAGATTATTTAAAATCTGCAAATAAATTGGCAAACGAGCAATTGCTGCATCAGGGATTTTGCGTCTTTGAAGTTGTGTCATATTGATCAGGGTAGGGCTTAGTGCATTAATTCACAAAGTCCAGACCAGAATTTAAAGCAATACAGGTCAAGACTTTTGTCACGAGAGTTATCGTTCGGGTGTGCTCATATCGGTCATTCAGACATCAACGAGTGGGTTAAATGCAACGCTCGCAGGGGCGGCCGCAATCGTTGCCTGCGCATTTGCACTGATTACTTTTGATCGCTGGCAGGTTCGAGGCCAACCACACGAGCTTGCGTGGACCATCGCCATGACTCTTTTTGCCATCGGTTCACTTGCACTGTGGTGGGCTGAGGCGACTGGCTGGACAATTTTTGTATTCAGGATATTTTTTCTTTCGGGGGCAGTGCTTAATGTCGGTTGGCTTGCCCTCGGCACGATTTATTTGATAGCGGGAAAAACAACTGGTGATCGTATTCGTAACTATCTAATTGGACTGAGTGCGTTTTCTATCGGAGTTGTATTAGTCGCTCCCGCAAAAAAAGAAATTTCCGTCGGCGAGTTTCCTTCGGCTCGCGAGCTTTTTGGTGTGACTCCACGAATTCTTGCCGCAGTTGGGTCAGGTGTGCCGGCAATGATAATAATTTTTGGTGCCCTATGGTCGACCTACAGAGTTATTAAAAAATCTTCGCCGACGATTTCGACTAGAAACGTCCGGATCGTTAAATCTCCCCTGCGACTAGCGACGAGCAATATTTTGGTTGCAGCCGGCACAATCGTGCTTTCAGCAAGTGGATCGTTGGCTGGTCGCCTAGGCAAAGACCGCGCGTTTGCGGTGACATTGCTTATCGGTTTGTGTATTTTGTTCGCAGGATTTCTTGTTGCCACTAATGCTTCACAGACAACTTTGCCTGTGACTACTGGCGACAAATTAAAATTGTCAGCGAATCACAAGCGAAACGATGCCCGCCGCAAAAATCGCAAACAATAACAACGCAATTGTCAAAGTTGTTGAAGGTCGCATTGTCTCAAGATTAACGAGTTGGGCTTATTTTTATCGATGTTGTGGTTGAGCCGTTGACTTGGCCTCCAGAATCACCGGATTTCGACAAAACGATCAAATCTCCCTGCCCAATCTGTAGTTCAGTTGCAGCCGATCCACGATCTACGCACAGCGAAAGCATCCCATATGAGTCGACTACAAGCCCGATTCCGCTGCCGATTTTGTCATAACTTCTAACGACTTTTAATGCTCTTACAACTGGTTCTCGCGTCGCACTCGCACCACTCATTAGCGAGCCAATTTCGACTCGCACTACTTCACCAAAATCTAAGACTTCATCTGGACCAATATTTAGTTGACAGTTACCAAAACGATCGACCCAAGTAACTTCGCCATGCAACGCACCGTTTTCTTGCCTTGGCAACGGCACGACACCTGGCAGCAATAAAGCAGGGTCAATTATTTCTCCGAGTTCGCTTAAGTCAACACCATTACATAAATGCGCGGCTACCGGGCCAAAAATATCTCGCCCTGCAAAAGTTTCGCCCGGGGCTACCAGGTGATATTCAGGATTAGTTAGACACACTGCTCTTCCGGCACCACCAGCAAGAGCGATCGCCATCGCCAATAACCCATTATCAGGTCCGACGAAAACACCTTTGCCATCTGCGACTTCAACGGCAATTGCTCGACGAGTTGAACCAACTCCTGGGTCAACAACTGCCAATACAACACCACTTGCGACATACGACACACAACGCGCCAGTGATAACGATCCTGCGCGAACATCAAACGGTTCTATTTCGTGTGTTAGATCGACAACACGACATTGCGGAGCAATTTCGTAAATCACGCTTTTCACGACGCCAACAAATTCGTCGCGTGTCCCATAGTCGGACAAAAAAGAAATCGTCGAATATTTATTTGTCATCGGGGTCTCACGATACTGAGAAACGAAAGAGCCGGTGCCAACCCCCCGACGGCACCGGCTCAAACGGCGCAGCCCTTGCGAGCGCGACTCCCAGTTGGGGGGTTACCCCGTCCGGTGATCTTGCGACATTTCTATTCTCACTTTAGACACGATTAACAGGTATTAAACAATTTTTGCTAGAAATTAAATAGTTTTTAAAACCACCTAATTCAACTGGCTTTATCTTTTTTCGGTATCAATATTCGGCTGTACCTATTAGTACTCATTTCCGTACTTATTTGCCGAGCTGTTTGCTGCGCTCGGTTGCTGCCTGCACTGCCCCCACAATAATTTCAGCAAAATTCTTGTTTTGTAACTCGGCGATCCCAGCCGCTGTCGTACCGTTTGGCGATGTTACATTTTTTCTTAATTCTTCTGGGCTTGAAGAACTCTGTGCAAGAAGCGCCGACGAACCAACAAGTAATTGTCTAACTAAAGCATTGGCAACTTCTGCAGACAGACCTTGTTGTATTCCCGCATCAATCAAGGCTTCAGCCAGCAAGAAAATATATGCGGGGCCACTACCCGACAAACCAGTCACAGCATCCAGCAGATTTTCTTCAACTTCAACAACTTTGCCCACGCTGGCGAGAATTTTTTTCGCCCATGCAATCTGTTCGGCTGAGCATGAACCGCCAGGTGCCATCGCCGATACACCTTGACCAACTAGTGACGGTGTATTTGGCATCGCTCGAACAACTGCAACTGTCGCACCACATGAACTTTGAATAGACGCAATAGTTACTCCCGCGGCAATTGACAGCAGTTGCTTGACCCCAAAGTTGCTGAGTGTCGAACATACACCGGCAACGTCATCGGGCTTCACGGCAATCACGACCGAGTCGCACTTTGGCATCTGTTCACAGATGACCACCTCGGGGAAATCTTTTTGCAAAATTGCTCTACGCTCTTGGCTCTTTTCAACTATTGCTAATTCACTAGGCGCCACAAATTTATTGACAATTAGACCACGGGCCAAGGCTGCCCCCATGTTGCCACCACCGAAAATAACTAGAGACAGTCGACTCAAAACAAGATCACCCTGCACAGGCTGTTTAGCCTAGTTAGACGCACTCGAACCGCCTAACGGCTTCCCCGACCGCTCGGTAGCTCGAGTGCTACTGCGTTGTGTGCGCATGGCCTGAGCTTTGGCAAAGCCAATTTCTAGCAAGCTCCAAAAAAGTTGTTCGGTTACCGCGTAGAGCGTGCCGATTGCTCTGTCAAGTTCGGTCTCACTTAGCGCCGAAAGGACTAATTCACCGCGCAAAAAGACCGCGTCTTCAATCCCGATCGAAAAATGCGCACCAACCAGTTTTTCGTTTCGGCGCAACAGTGTCTCGTACAGAAGCTCGGCATTCTGTTCAGGTGCAGGCATCACATATGTCTCATAACGCAAAGTTCTCTGACCGAGTGTCAACCAAATTGTCGTGAATTCTTTTTCTTCGCCACGCATTCTGATGAACCATCGAAATTCATCGCCCTCTGCGCGATCTACTGCTTCAATGTTTCGATAATTACTTCGAATTCGTCCAAGCCATTCGTCAATCTGTCTTTCGACACGCGCAATGGCTGCATCGTCGAATAAGTCGCTCACGGGATTACGAGCAGGCAACCAATTGACGTGCCTCAAGCGCTTGATAAACACCGATCACAGATTCTGCCGTTGCGGCCCAAGAATAATTTTTCGCGCGGTGAGCCGCATTTGTTCCCATTGACAAACTCAAAATTGAGTCGTCAAGCAGACGACGCGTATAGTCCGCGAATGTTTCAACATCTCGGTTCTTGACCACGTATCCAGTTCGTTCATGTTCAACAAGATTCAAAAGTCCGCCAACTGCACTCGCCACAACCGGAATTCCACACGCTGCCGCTTCAAGTGCGACAAGTCCAAAACTTTCGCTTCGTGAAGGCACTAACACGACATCTGCAGCCCGATAATAAGAGGACAATAAATGGTGCGGTTGCGGTTCAACAAAATGTACGCGACCGTTTAATCCCAGTTCGCTAATGAGTCTCTGCACATGAACTGTCTCACTGTTTCCAAATGCGCCGCTTGCCCCACCAACGACCATTAGTTCGGCATCGCTGCGGTTAAGTGCAGCCAATGTGCGCACCGCAACATCTACACCTTTTAACGGTTGAATCCGTCCGACGAACAACAGCAACGGCTTGTCACCCCAACCAAGTGCCCGCCTTGCGCCACGACGATCGCCAGGCGAGAAAAATGCAGTGTCAACTCCAGGAGATGCAACAGTCAGTGCCCCGGGAGATTTTCCGTACAGTGAACGAAATTGACTTAGCTCTTCTGGACAACTTACGCAGATCGCATCGGCGCACCCGATGATTTCAAGTTCTGCGCGTTCGCGAACAACCGACTCAGTATCTCCACCCAGAGATTTGACTCGCGCCAAAGTGTGAAAAGTTGTAACCAACGGCAAACCCAACTGATGCTTAAGTCGATGTCCGACCAAACCTGACAACCAATAGTTGGCGTGCAGCACATCTGTTCCACCCTTTAGATCAATGTCTTTTGCCACGGCTTGCGTGAATTCATCTACAACATCTAATAATTCATCTTTCGTCAGGTCAAACTTTCCTGCCTTGAGGTGAACAACTTTGTGATTTGGTTCAACATCAACAACTTCTGGAAGGCCTTCACGCCATGCACGCGTATATGTTGTGCATTGCAATCCTTTTTGCGCCATCGCCGAAACGAGTTCGCGGACATAAACATTCATCCCACCGCCATCACCGACACCTGGCTGAGCCAATGGCGAAGTGTGCATCGAAATAATTGCGACGCGCTGCATTTGTGTATAAAACCTATCGTTTTAGTCGGGATTTACCTCTACCGAA
>CAMCZA010000011.1 GCA_945885515.1 Ferrithrix thermotolerans DSM 19514
TGGTTTCGGTCAGGTGATGCTGGATACTTCGACAAAGACGGTTACGTCTACATCTTCGATCGCGTCAAAGACATGATTGTCTCGGGTGGAGAAAATGTTTACCCTGCAGAAGTTGAAAATGCTTTGATGGCTCATCCGGCGATCGCCGATGTTGCCGTGATCGGGGTGCCTGATGAGAAGTGGGGAGAGGTGCCGATGGCACTTGTCGTGCGAAAACCAGACACGCAAGTTACCGAGAGCGAGATTCTCGCATTCGCTCGTGAGCGTCTTGCTGGATTTAAAACTCCTAAAACTGTTGGCTGGATCGATGCCTTGCCGCGTAATCCATCTGGCAAGATTCTTAAAAAAGATCTTCGTGAGCCATACTGGAAGGGTCATACCCGTCGAGTTAACTAGCTCGAATTTACGGTCCCTTAAAATCGGCGCGAAATAGAAAGAAGTTTTATGAAACTATCGATGATGATCAACTATATTTCCGATTTTCAATCAACTGCCAAGCGGGTAGTTGAACTTGAGAAGGTTGGTCTTGACATTGTGTGGATCGCCGAGGCATACAGTTACGACTCAATTTCACAAGTTGGTTACTTGGCTGCCGTTACCGATCGCGTACAGATCGGCACCGGGATCATCAATGTTTATTCACGAACCGCCGCACTAACCGCAATGACGGCCGCTGGTTGCGACTATGTCAGCAACGGTCGATTCATCTTGGGACTTGGTGCTTCTGGGCCACAAGTGATCGAAGGCTTTCATGGCGTGCCATACGAAAAACCGATGCAACGAACAAAAGAATACATTGAAGTTTGTCGCGAAATCTGGAAGCGTGAAAAGCCACTCAGTTACGACGGTAAGACTGTGCAAATTCCGTTGCCTGCTGGTCAAGGCACCGGTTTAGGAAAATCAATGAAGTTGATAAATCATCCAGTGCGTTCTGAGATTCCGGTGTGGTGGGCATCACTTAAAGATAAGAGTGTTGAAGCGACCGCAGAAATGGCTGATGGTTGGATGCCAATTTTCTTTTTGCCCGAGAAGTTTCAAAATGTCTGGGGTAAGTCGCTCAAAGCCGGTCAGGCAAAGCGTGATGCATCCATGAAGCCGCTTGACATATCGGCGGGGGGAATGTTGCATATTGACGAGTCGCTGACACCACAAAAACAAAATGAAATTTTAGATTTTGCTCGCCCAAGTTATGCGCTGTATGTCGGTGGCATGGGCGCACGTGGTAAAAACTTTTACAACGATATTTGTCGCGACTACGGATATGAAAAAGAGGCCGTCGAGATTCAAGATTTATATCTTGACGGCAAAAAGAAAGAAGCCGCCGCGCTGATTCCAAGTGACTGGATGCAACTATCAAACCTCGTTGGTCCGAAGAGTTTCATCAAAGAACGTCTCGGGGCATTTAAAGAAGCTGGTGTAACTGTGTTGCAGGTAAACCCAGTTGGACCAGACCCAGTGCGTGAAGTTGAAGTTCTCCGCGGAATTATTGACGACGTGTGATTTCTTCGCTTAGGTTTTTTCGAACCGTGCGAGTCGCAAACAAATAAATTAGCGAGGCAAGTACAGCAAGCAATGCAAACACGGCAATCGTTCCGCGCGCGCCGATGTATTCAGAGACAACTCCTGCTAGCAAACTGCTGAGCCCAAGCGAAAGAGTAATTAATGCAAAGTCGCCAGCCAACACACGTCCGCGCATTTCATCGGGGCAACGCACTTGTAATCCATATGTTGAAAGCGTCCATTGTGCGCCGCCACCCAGGTGTGCAAAACCGATGCATACACAGGCAAGAATAAAAATTGGTGAAGCGGCGGCAGCGAGATACCCGCCTGCAAATCCCAGACCAGCGATGCCACAGACGAGGATCACTTTCGAGAGGTCATTTTTGACAAAGCGCGCCGCCAATAGCGGCCCAAGTGCGCTGCCCAAACCCCGCAGTCCGAGCATGATTCCGCGACCAGCGTCGCCACGATTGAACGAGTCAGCGGCAAATACTGCAAGTTGGCTCACGACTCCTGCGCCGACGGCGAATGTCATCTTTGACATCAACAGCGACATGATCACATGATCTGATTTAGCAAGGTGAAGTGCTTCTTGCATGTCTGAGATCGGACGGATTCGTTTACTGTGATTTGCCGCGCGTTGTTCTTGCATTGGACGAGTGACTAGTGCAATCAAACCGGCAGCAACGATAAATGTTGCGATGTCGGCGATGAAGGCTGCTTGACGACCAAAAACTTGAGAGAAGATTCCGCCAATGCCCGCACCGACTGCAAGCATGACGCCCCAACTACTGCCAAATAGTGCATTGGCTTGGCGAAGTTCATCGGGGTCGCGAGCCAAGTTTGGAATTGCCGCTTCAAGTGCTGGCCGAACAAATGCCGCGAGCGCGGCGATTGAACTTTGGGCGACGAATGCTATCCATATTCGTGAATCGCCGATCAGCAAAAAACTTGCGGCTGCAATTGCTTGCAGAATTGAAACAACAATTAAAACCTTGCGACGGTCATATCTATCGGCAACAGGTCCACCGATTGGCGAAGCCAAAAATGATGGCAGCGAAAATGCAACTAGCAGCAGAGAGACCAAAAATTTTGAGCCAGTTATGTCTTGAACCAAGCCTGCTAACGCAACAAATGTGAACCAGTCGCCGATGAATGAAAGATTTTGGGCAACAAACAGCAGGCGTAATTCTCTGTTATCTCTGAGAACTTTAAACACTGGTATCGATTATTAATTTCTACCAAGTTGAAGCAAAATTTGTTCTGCCTGGGCGACGATATCTCTCACAAGTTTGCCTGCTGGTACTAATTCGCTTACTGCTCCGGCGCCTTGACCAGCAGGGTAGAACTCGCGCGATGTATCGACTTGTGTGCCGCTTGGATGTCCCAGATGATTTACATTGGCTTGTGAAGAAGCAATTGCCTGTTGCGGAAAAGTCTTAATGTCTTGCGGATTTTGCTCGTAGTGGTTTGTCCACTCGTTGCGCACGACGCGACATGGTTTGCCCGTGTACGAACGACTAATGACGGTGTCGTCTTCGCGACTCGCGACAAGCGCTTCTTTGTATCCATTTACTGCTCGTGCTTCAGGGGTGGCGATGAACCGCGTGCCGATCCAGACTGCATCAGCGCCAAGCGCAAGGCTCGCTGCCAGTCCGCGACCGTCGAACAAACCGCCGGCCGCAACAACCGGCACTTTTGCCGAAACTGCATCAACAACTTGTGGAACGAGTGCCATTGTCGCAACGAGACCTGTATGCCCGCCAGCCTCAGTGCCCTGGGCGACAACGAAATCGCAACCACTTGCAACAGCAGAAACTGCGTGACGAACTTTTCCGCACATTGATCCAACCAAGATGTTGTGGCTATGTAATAAGTCGATTGCGTCGCGTGGCACACCAAGACCAGCGACGAAGATTCTCGCGCCACCAGCGATCACATCGCGAATGCCCTGTTCTAAATGTTGTGGTAGCGCGGTCAACAAGTCGACGCCAAAAGGTTTTTGTGTGAGAGTTTTTAGTGCAGTTATCTCTCGAGCAAGTTCTCCATCTCGCATCGTTGAAGCACCAAATGTTCCGATACCACCCACTTCGCTGACTGCGGCAACTAGTTCGTGATAAGAAACTCCGCCCATCCCGGCGAGCATCACCGGATGTTCAATTTCAAATAGTTCGGTTATTCGGGTTCGCATAGCAGTCAAATCTAGTTGTTCGTGGCTGTACCGCTTGATTCGAAGGCACCGTCGCGTTTGAGAAACTTTCGGTGCCAACGCCTTGGCGTCAGCACTGCGGCTCGTGGTTCGTCTTCAAACATCCAACGCACAAAGTTGCGCCTAGTCCAGTCTGTGAGACCTGCAACTCGCAACACGCCTCGAGTCAAAAATTCATTTTTTAAAACTCGACCAAGAATGTGTGACATTCGATGGTCGGCAAAAAATTCGCGTTGCATCTTGCGTTGATATATTTTTCGCACATTATCCGGATCTCGTCTGCGCGAACCGATTATCGCTTCACCAGCCAAGACACCAGTCAAAAGCGCTTGACCGATGCCTTCTCCAGTCATCGTGTCGGCAGCACAGACGGCGTCGCCAATGAATAGTGCACGGCCAGTTGAAAGAGTTGCGTTCGTTACTTGGGCTGGTATCGGCCAAGCAGTGTGTCGACCTTCAAGAGTTGCGTCGTGTCCGAGTGCCTGACGGATGTGCGAGCGAGCGAGAAGTTCTGGCCAAAGCGATTTCATGTCTTGCACCGAGTATTTTGATCCGCGCAGAATGCCAAAGCCGATATTTGCTCGCCCATCAGGCAACGGAAACGACCATGCGTAACCGGGCAACAAGTCGGCGTCAAACCAAACATAAAGACGCTCGCGCGCAGGGCCAGTGACGTTGCTGACATATTGGCGAAATGCGTGCCACTCGCCGAGATAGCCAGGTTGCGATACGCCGAGTGCTTTTCGAACCGGTGACCACATGCCATCGGCAGCAATAATAAATTTTGCGGTGATTTCTTTGAATGAATCGACAGCCTCAGTTGTAACAGTTATCTCTTGAGTTGTTTGTCGGGCAACCGAAACAAATGCACAACCTTCAATAATTTTTACGCCACGCGAGCGGGCATGTTTGACAAGTGCGTTGTCAAGCTCAATTCTCGGAGCAATCGCTGCGAACTGAGTAGTTCTATTTTTACCAACATTTGGTAATTCAAGTTTTATCTCGCGACCAGACGGCGACCGTAGCCATACATCCGAGCAAACTTTCCAATTGTCAACCGTTGCCGGGTTGAAACCAAGCATTTCAAGAATTCGAAGTGCGCCAGTTGTCAGGCCATCGCCACAACACTTATCGCGCGGAAAAAAAGATTTATCGATAACCAAAACATTTTGGCCGCTAGCAGTGAGCGTAAGTGCCGCGGCTATCCCGGCAGGTCCAGCGCCGACAATTAAAACATCGCATTGATTTTCTAAATTTGGTTTCGAAATAGCAATGGGCACGACGCTCAGGCTAGAGTTCTCTGCCATGAGTCGCTTATGTGAAGGTCGAGTAGTTGTTGTCACTGGTTCTGGTCGAGGCATCGGTCGCGAGCATGCGTTGAGTCTCGCGAAACACGGTGCTTTTGTTGTGGTCAATGACCTTGGTGCCGGTGTTGATGGAAAGGGTGGAGACACCTCGCCTGCACAGCAAGTTGTCAATGAGATCGAGGCGATGGGCGGCAAAGCAGTTGCCAGTGGCGATGATATTTCGTCTTGGGCAGGTGCCGAGCGATTGATTCAAACTGCAGTTGAAACTTTTGGTGACTTGCATGCCGTTGTCAACAACGCCGGAATCTTGCGCGACCGAATGCTCGCCAACATGAGCGAAGAAGAATGGGACGCCGTTATTAAAGTTCACCTTAAGGGAACTTTTGCGCCGTCGCGATTTGCTGCTGCTTATTGGCGGGATCAAAACAAAGCTGGCAAGCCAGTTGACGGTCGAATTATTAATACGTCGTCAGTTTCCGGCATTTATGGCAATGTGGGTCAAACGAATTATGGTGCAGCAAAGGCTGGCATTGCCGCGTTTACGACAATTGCGTCACTTGAACTTGGTCGCTATGGGGTAACTGTGAATGCAGTTGCTCCGGTTGCGTTAACTCGAATGACAGAAAATCTTGGTCCAGCACCAGAAACAGAAGCCGAGCGCGAACACCGTTCACCGAAGTGGATTGCACCGATCGTTACGTGGCTTGCGTCGACAGAATCGGCAGGCATAACTGGTCGAGTGTTTGAAGCCAGCGGTGATGTCTTGGCAATTGCCGAAGGTTGGCATCGCGGTCCGACAAGCAAGCCTGTTGAAGATCCAACAAAACTTGGGCCAATTGTTGAAGAGATGATGGCCAAGGCCCGCCTTAACGCCGGCATGGACGGTCGCGACGGAACATGGCCGCAACCTCAAAAGAAATAATTGAGAGTTGCTAGTTTTTTAAAAAAGTTTCAGATCGTCGGATTTTTTGCCACGAAGCTCGTCATAGTCAACTTCACAGCAACCAATATTTCGACTTTCGGCGAGCACTCGTGCTTGAGGCTTGATTGATTGCGCCACAAAGATTCCGCGAATTTTGCCGAGCGATGTGTCTGCGTGCAGACACTCTAAGTACCGCGTGAGTTGTTCAACCCCGTCAATTTCGCCACGGCGCTTAATCTCAATAGCCACCGTTTGACCCGTTGCATCGCGACACAACAAATCGACTGGTCCGACTGCTGTTGGATACTCGCGACGTATCAAAGTCAAACCAACTTCGATTGTCTGTGGCATTGCAGCCAGCAGAACTTGTAGATCGGCCTCAACTCCGTCTTTTGTGAGTCCTGGGTCTTCACCAAGTTCGTGAGCGAAGTCGGCGTGAACTTCGTATAAATAAATTGTGAGTGTTTCACCTTTTGGGTTACGAACAATAAAACGATCTTCTAATTCTTCGAAAGTATTTGGTGCATTCATCCAATTGAGTGGCTTATATGCACCACCGTCGGCATGAATTGCCACGCAGCCGTCGGCTTTGATCATTATTAATCTCGTCGCCTCAGGAAGTGATGCATTCAATCGACCCTCATAGCTAACACTGCAGGTGGCGATTATCACTCGCATGTCTTTTAACGCTTGACGCGTTCGCGCATTCTTTTTTGGATCAATTCCCGGCGTTGCTGAAGTTCTCGGTAAGTCAAACTATTCGTTTCTAATTCGACGCCTAGTCCGGCTTTCACACTGTCAAGGTTGATCTCAATTGTGTTGTGGTCGATACCTAGTTCGCGACCCAGTTGCTCGCCGTGTCGCTGGGCAAACAACATTGAGATAGTCGCAATCTCGCCGAGCAAGTCAAGGTCGGGGGCAAGACGCGAAATTGCTCCATCAAGAAAAACCATGTTCTTGACATACAGCATCAATTCTTTTGGCATTTTTGCGCCGTATCCAAGAAGCGCTTTCATAATTCGTTGTACTTCTTTGACGAGTTCGTCAGCGGAGAGTTTTGTCGGGTCAATTGGTGGACGATCTAGACCAAGATCAATAATCACTGCATTCAAGTCAGTATCCATTGGCAGAGCGCCAAGATCGCGCAACGCTGTGACTTGGCCCATGACATCGTTCGTTGTTGCGCCAAGCATCAAGCGAAGAAATGCAAGACGGCGTGCGCCACTTAGTCGACCGACGATGCCGAAATCTAACAGTGCAGTTCGACCATCTTTCATTACAAATAAGTTTCCACCATGAAGGTCGCCATGAAATGCGCCATGGATCATCGCCCCTTCCATAAACGCAATCATCCCCGTGCGAATAACTGCTTCAGTGTCGATTCCGGCATTTTTCATTCCGACGACATCGTCAAATTTGAAGCCCTGAAGTCGTTCCATCACTAGAACTCGTTGGGTGACGAGTTGAGGGTGTGGACGAGGAACGATGTAGCCGGTTTGATTGAGATCTTTAAGAATTTGCGAAATATCGATCATGTTGTCAGCTTCCATGCGGAAGTCAAGTTCTTCGACAATAGTTTCAGCGAATAACTCAACAAGCGCGGGTGGATTAGCCAGCGCCGCGATTTTTAATCGGCCCACAAGGTGTGGCGCCAACCATGACATAACTTTCAAATCTTTTCGCACTAGTTGTTTGACGTTTGGTCGTTGTACTTTGACCACAACCGTTTCGCCGGTCAGCAGGCGAGCGAGGTGAACTTGAGCGATTGATGCGGCAGCTAATGGGGTGGTTTCAAAAAATGAGAATGTTTCGGCAATTTTTCCACCGAGGTCTTGCTCAACAACTTTGCGCACATCTGCAAATGACTCTGCTGGCACTTGATCTCGACAAAGTTTGAATTCATCAACAAGTTCGGTCGGAAATAATCCTTCTCCACTCGAAATTATTTGGCCAAGTTTTATATACGTTGAGCCAAGTTTTTCTACTGCTTTGCGCATCCGCTTTGAAATATCAGTTCTTGAATCTTCCGCGGAGGCAAAGTGATTAAGTTTTTTGTGCCACAACCAAGGCAGCAAGGCCGCAACGAGCGTGCGCATCACAACCAACAGTCGAAGCACAGGAGGTATTCGCGAAGGCTTGGTCAGCACAGGCACTTCTTTGCGCGCGGCCTGACGAAGGACGGGGGCAATAGCAAGCCAACTGATTTGGTCGCGGTCTAAAACCCAAGGTGGGTCATCGCTAAACGCGCCCCATTCAAGATCACTCATCGAAACAGTCTGCCGTTTAGCGGGCAGATTTGCGCAACGCAGCGAGCACCGGTTCAGCAAGATCGGCGCGACAGACAATTAAATCAGGCAGCCAAGTGTCGGCTTGATTGTAAATAAGTTCGCTTCCATCAATGCGACTCGTGAATAAACCTGCCGCGCGCGCAACTGCAACAGGCGCAGCAGAGTCCCATTGATGTTGCCCGCCCGTATGTAGATATATGTCACATTCACCGAGTACAACAGACATCGCTTTGGCGCCGGCTGATCCAAGTCGCATCGCATCGCAGCCCAGTGCATTTGCAACAATCACAGCTTCGCGCGGAGTGCGGGTGCGAGAGGTGACGAGTCGTGGCGGTCGGTCTTGTTTTTCGGGTGGCACATGCGGTGGGTCGGTACTGAGTGTCAACTCAATTGCCGGCAAACTCACGGCACCCGCGACAAGTGCACCCTCACTAGTTTCATTACTTTCCCATAGTGCGACATGCACAGCCCAATCGTGTCGCTCAGGTTCGCTGAACTCTTGAGTGCCATCAAGCGGATCAATTATCCAAACTCGATTAGCCGAAAGTCGCGCGGTGTTATCAACCGCTTCTTCGCTCAGTACTGCGTCATTGGGGCGATGTTCGCGAAGTTGCGACATCAAAAATTCTTGAGCCATTGCATCGCCAGCATCTTTTAGATCCCAGCCGTAGAAGCCTCTGCTTACGAGTTCTTTTCGCAGGGTGACAAGACGCTTGCCAGTTTCTGTCGCTAAGAATGTTGCGAATTGCGCATCGTCTGGGTGGTTCAAATTTTCAGTACCAGTCAAGTTCGACGACCAAGTTTTGAGGCGTCGCGAACAACTGAGCGAAGTGATGTTTCGTCAGTTCCTGATTTTACTAGCGCCGAAATTTTTCGCTCAAGTCGTTGCGCTTGTGCTTCGTTAAAAACTTCGAGCTGCGCAGTAGATGCTGCAACTGTTGCGATTAACAACACGATTGCCGTTACTGCCGTCGTTGCACCGATTGTTGTGACTATCCCGACATTGTTGCCGGCGATTGATGAGATGATCATGCCTGCGATGCCGAGCACAAAGATAACCGCACATACGATTCTGATTCTGCGCAAGGCTGGTGAAGTCATGTTGTTATTTTCGAGAAAGAGGTTTGTATTTAATTCGCTTTGGTTGATCAGCCGAGATACCGAGTTCTTTCTTGCGCCAAACTTCATAATCAGTGAAGTTCCCTTCGAACCAGCGAACTTGACTGTCTCCTTCGAAAGCTAGAACATGGGTGGCAATGCGATCCAAGAACCAGCGATCGTGACTGATGACGACGACGCAACCAGGAAAACTCTCAAGCGCGGTTTCTAATGCCCGCAAAGTATCGATATCAAGATCATTGGTGGGTTCGTCTAACAGCAAAACATTGCCGGCATTTTTCAAAAGTTTCGCCAGGTGTACACGGTTTCTTTCGCCACCTGAGAGATCGCCGACACGTTTTTGCTGGTCACTTCCTTTGAAGTTGAAACTCGCAACATATGCACGACCGTTAATTTCGCGATTGCCAACTTTCATCACTTCGACGCCAGCCGTGATTTCTTCGTAAACAGAAGCGTCGGCGTTTAGCGTGTCGCGGCTCTGGTCAACATAACTCAGCGACACGGTGTCGCCAACTGTCACGGTTCCAGAATCGGGGCTCTCTTGACCGGTGATCATTCGAAACAGAGTTGTCTTTCCTGCGCCGTTGGCGCCAATAATTCCGACGATTCCGGCAGGAGGCAAATTGAATGTCAGATCTTCAATCAACAGTCGATCGCCATAACCCTTTGAAAGATTTTTGATTTTGATGACCACATCGCCCAATCGTGGTCCAGGTGGAATTGCGATTTCTAGTTTGTTATCGCCACGCTCGGCAGCCTGCGCTTCAGCATGAAGTTTGTCGTATGCCGCAAGTCTGGCTTTGCCTTTTGATTGTCGGGCCTTGGGCGCCATACGCACCCACTCGAGTTCGCGTTGCAATGTGCGTCGCCGAGTCTCGTTTGATTTTTCTTCTCGCCCAAGTCGCTCTTGCTTTTGTTCGAGCCAACTTGTGTAGTTGCCCTCAAATGGAATGCCCTTGCCGCGGTCAAGTTCAAGAATCCATTTTGCAACATTGTCCAAAAAATATCTATCGTGAGTGATCGCAACCACTGTGCCTGTGTACTCTTGCAAAAATCTTTCAAGCCAATCGACGCTTTCGGCATCTAAATGGTTCGTGGGCTCGTCCAGCAAAAGCAAATCAGGACGACTAAGTAGAAGTCTGCACAATGCAACACGACGCCGCTCGCCACCCGAAAGTTTTGTGACATCGCTATCGTTAGGTGGACAGCGCAATGCATCCATTGCAATTTCAACATTGCGTTCGAGGCTCCACGCATCGGCGGCATTGATTTTCGCTTCAAGCTTTGCTTGCAGTGCCCCAACTTTGTCAAAGTCGGCATCAGGCTCGGCCCACATCGCCGTTACTTTTTCGTATTCTGCCAACAGATCGCGAATTGGCGCGACACCATCCATGACATTTCCGAGGACATCTTTGGTTGCATCAAGTTTTGGTTCTTGTTCGAGTAACCCGACCGAAAAACCAGGCGTCAGGCGTGCCTCGCCGGTAAATTCGTCGTCAATACCCGCCATGATCTTGAGCAGGCTCGACTTTCCGCTGCCATTAGAGCCGAGCACGCCAATCTTGGCGCCAGGGTAGAACGAAAGAGAAATGTTTTCGAGCACTGTGCGGTCAGGTGGATAAAACCGTGCCAGTTTGTAACAGGTATAGATAAATTCAGCTGCCATAAGACATATAACCTACTCGCCGAGAAGTCGTGCTAGTTTTTTCGTATTGTTTTAGTTTGTTAAAACTAATTGAGATCCAGTCAAATTCAAAAGGAGAAATAATGGAACTTTTAACTCAGGCGTACATCGGAGATTTTCTTTTTCGGTACGTTCACACTGCAGTAGGCATCACTTGGATTGGTTTGTTGTATTACTTCAATCTTGTGCAGGTTCCTGCGCTTGCCGCTTACGGTGATGAAGGCAAGGCTCGAATGTTGACTCTCGACAAAGTCGCGCGACGCGCGCTGTGGTGGTTTCGTTGGGCTGCAGTTGCAACTTTGGTAACTGGTTTGTTGATCACCGGTCTGATCAAGGATTATTGGCAACAGAACAATGCGCACAATATGACAATTTCACTCGGCATGATTTATGGAACGCTGATGGCCGCCAATGTGTGGATGGTCATCTGGAAGAATCAGAAAGTTGTTCTTGCCAACGCTGTCAATGTTTTGGGTGGCGGTGCTGCTGACCCGGCGGCTGCTGGTGCTGGTCGCAAAGCATTACTTGCTTCGCGTCAGAACTTTATTTTCTCATTCTCAATGTTGTGGTTCATGGTTGGTGCTGCGCACTTTTACGGCTCGGCTTTCGGCGATGCAACACAGAGCAATGCAATGACTTTGTTGATCATCGGTGTCGTGCTTGGCGCTATCTTGCAGATCAACGCGCTTGGCATGCTCGGTGGAACTGCAGCAACAAACAAGTTGCTGTGGCCATATGAGTCGCACAAGAATGCGATGATTACAGGCGGTGTCTTGTGGCTCATCCTTTGGGTTGCTTCAGAGGTACTTCTTAAATAAATATCGTTACGCTATAAACGATGGCTGATCGGTCTAACACCGAAGACTTTGGTGCCAACTCTTGGTTAGTCGAAGAGATGTACGAGAAGTATTGCGACGAACCTGAAAGTTTGTCGCTGGCATGGCGAGATTTCTTTAGTGACTACAAGCCGGTCGGATCACCGAAACCTGATCCGACTGGCGAGTTAGTTCGCCCAATATTCGAGGCCCCAGAAGTTTCTGCGCTCGATGCGGAAAAATCTCCAACGAATATCAACCGACAGGCGACGCCAGTAGTCGGCACGGCTGAAGTTCTAAGGCCACAAATAAAAACGCCCCGTGAATACAAGCCCGAAGGACAAAAACCAGTTGAGCAGACCCCGCTTGAAGTAGTTGCGCCAGAGGCTTTGCGCGGAGTCTCAGCTGTTATTGCAGCGAATATGCAATCAAGCCTTGAAGTTCCAACTGCGACGAGTGTTCGCCAAGTACCGGCAAAACTTCTTGAGGTCAACAGAAAAGTAATCAACGGATACCGCGGTCGAACCGGTGAAAGCAAGATCAGTTTCACCCATCTGATTGGTTATGCAATTGTTCGAGCAATCGCCGATTCAGTGCCAAATATGAAACACACTTTTTCTGTTGATGATCAAGGCAAACCTCAGATTCAGAAATTCAATCATGTCAACATGGGTCTGGCTGTAGATATCGACAAAGGTAACGGGCAGCGAAGTTTGGTGGTTCCTGTTTTGCGAAATGCAGACACACTTGATTTTGCAAGTTTTTTACTGAGTTACGAAGACATCATTCGTAAAGTTCGGGCTAACAAACTGAGCCTTGAAGATTTCAAAGGTGCGAATATAAGTTTGACGAATCCGGGCACAATCGGCACACAACAGTCGGTGCCACGACTAATGGTCGGTCAAGGAGTCATAGTCGGTGTCGGCACGATCGACTACCCAGCCGAATTTCAAGCTAGTGATGAGCGAACACTCGGCAGACTTGGTGTTTCTAAAGTTGTCACATTGACCAGCACTTATGATCACCGAATTATTCAAGGCGCTGAAAGTGGAATGTTTCTTAAATATGTTCACGAGTTGTTGATCGGTGAACATGATTTCTACGCGAATATTTTCAGCAGTTTGGGTGTGCCGTATGAGTCTGTGCAATGGCGAGAAGATTCAAACTCACTCGACAGCGAAGATGCACTGCTTGAAAAACAAATGCAAATCGCCACACTTATTCGTGTCCATCGCGTTCGCGGACACTTGATCGCAGATCTCGATCCATTGCATTGGCGCACACCGCGCATGCCACGCGAACTCGATCCTGCAACTTATGGTTTGACGCTTTGGGATTTAGACCGTGAGTTTCTGACGGGTGGTGTGGGTGGGGTAAACCGTTCAACTTTGGGTGAGTTACTCGGAGTTCTGCGAGACGCGTACTGTCGAACAATCGGCGTCGAATACATGCACATTCAAAATACCGACGAGCAACGATGGATTCAAGAACACTTCGAAGGTGTAAAGCGAAACGAATTAACCGTCGACAAAGTGAGAGTTTTGGAAAGGCTGAACGCAGCCGAAGCGTTTGAGCGATTCCTTTCAACAAAATATGTCGGCACCAAGCGGTTTGGTCTTGAGGGCGCAGAGTCTGCGATCCCAATTCTTGACATGATTCTGAATCTTGCGACTGACGACAAGATCAAAAGCACGATTATCGGAATGGCGCATCGCGGTCGTCTGAATGTTTTGGCGAATGTTGTCGGCAAAGATTACGACCAAATTTTTCAAGAGTTTGAGGGCTATGTAGATCCGTCATCGGTGCAAGGGTCGGGTGACGTCAAATACCATCTCGGCGCAGTGGGCGAATTCGTTGGACAAAGTGGCAAGACAATGCATGTTGAACTGGTGCCAAACCCGAGCCATTTAGAAACGGTCGGGCCAGTTGTGCTTGGCGCCGTCAGGGCGATGCAAGACATGATCGATCAACCGCTCGCATATGGCGTATTGCCATTGTTGATTCACGGCGATGCAGCATTTGCCGGACAGGGTGTTGTTGCTGAGTGTTTGGCAATGAGCGACACTTCTGGATACCGAGTTGGTGGCACGATCCATTTAATTATTGACAACCAAATCGGGTTCACAACGGCACCGCAATATGCGCGCTCTTCGCAGTATTGCAGCGATGTCGCCAAGACTGTTCAGGCACCGATCTTTCATGTCAACGGTGACGACCCTGAAGCATGCGTGCGAGTTGCGCAACTGGCATTTGAATATCGTCAAGCGTTTCACAAAGATGTCGTAATTGACATGATTTGTTACCGCCGATTCGGACACAACGAAGGCGATGATCCGAGTTACACCCAACCGTTGATGTACAAAGCAATCGCCGAGCGTCGCAGCGTTCGAAAACTCTATGTTGAGACGCTTGTAAAGCGTGGCGATATAACTCTTGAGCAAGCAGAAGTTTCGCTTGGCGACTATCAGGCAAAACTGCAGGGTGCTCTCGAGCAGACTCGTGCGAAAACAACTGAAAAAGTAATTGCGGCGAAGCCACCCAAGCCTGTTGGTGTTCTTCCACACATTACGACAAGTGTCAGTCGTGAAATCGTTGGCAGTGTTCTGACTCATCTCGGTTCGTATCCAAAAGATTTCATGGTTCATCCAAAACTCTTGCGCCAGTTCGAAACCCGTGATGCACTGATCGCCAAAAATGATGATGTTGATTGGGCAACCGCAGAGGCTTTAGCAATCGGCAGTCTTTTGATTGAGGGGACTTCGGTTCGACTTGCGGGTCAAGACTCGCGACGCGGCACTTTTAGCCATCGGCACTCGACACTCGTTGATTATGTGACGGAGAATCGTTGGATTCCACTAGCGCAGATACCGAAAGCTTCTGGTCGATTTTGGGTCTATGACTCGCTACTCAGTGAATACGCTGCGCTCGGTTTTGAATATGGATACGCCCATGCGAATCAAAAAGCACTTGTAATGTGGGAAGCCCAATTTGGTGACTTCGTAAACGGTGCGCAAATAATCATCGATCAATACCTTGTTGCGGCAGAGGATAAGTGGCAACAACATAACGGGCTGGTTCTGTTGCTGCCACACGGGTACGAAGGTCAAGGCCCCGAACACTCGTCGGCGCGAATAGAAAGATTCTTGCAACTTTGCGCAGAAGACAATATTCAGGTTTGTAACCCAACGACTGCCGCGCAGTACTTTCATTTATTGCGGCGTCAAGTAAAACAAAGAGTGATGCGACCACTTGTAGTAATCGCTCCGAAGCAACCACTGCGGATGAAAGAGAGCCGATCGAAAATTGAAAGTTTGACAAGCGGAAGCTTTGACGAAGTATTAGATGATCCATCTGGCTTGGCGCAATCAGAAGTAACGCGAATTGTTTTGTGCAGTGGCAAGGTCGCATGGGATGCATTGTCTGAGCGCGACAAGCGCGGCGCAAAAGTTGCGATCATTCGCATCGAGCAGTTGTATCCGTTTCCTTTTGACCAAATTCAAACCGTGATTTCAAAATATTCAAACGCAAAAGAACTTGTATGGTTGCAAGAGGAGCCAGAGAATATGGGCCCAAGATATTTTGTTGATGATCGAATTTGGCCGTTGAAGCAGCGAGGATATTCACTGCGTCATGTTGCTCGCGTTGAATCTGGAAGCCCGGCAACTGGCTCTAAAGCGATTCACGACCAAGAACTCGAAGATTTGATGGAACAAACCTTCGCAAACTAGTGAGTTGCTAGTGGTGGTTGAATGGTTGGGTGGTTAAACCGTTCAGTCATGTTGTCGTAGACGGTTCGAACCTTGCTACTGAAGGGCGAACCGAGCCAAGCCTGAAGCAACTCAACGAGGCGGTGCTTTCGTTCATGAAAGAGTTTCCGGCCACAAAAATTACGGTTGTAGTTGATGCGACATTTGGTCATCGTGTTGATCGAAAAGAACGAGCAGAATTTGATGCCGCAATTAACAACAATGAACTCGTTGCACCCCCGGCTGGTGCAGTTGGTCGGGGTGATGGATTCGTTCTGACGATCGCTGACAAAGTGAAGGCCAGCGTGTTGTCGAATGACAGTTATCAAGAATTTCATGATCAATATAAGTGGTTGTTCGACGAAGGTCGATTAATTGGGGGCAAGCCGGTGCCAAATGTCGGTTGGGTGTTTATTCAGCGACTTCCAGTTCGCAAACAATCTGGTCGCGAGACTGCTGCAACCTTGCGCCGCGCAAAAGCAGTGAGAGCAACAGTTCGCCCCGTGGCTGTGCAGAAAACTCTGCCATCCGCAGTTCGGGCATCAACCAAGAGCGTGAAACAAGTTACGCAAATTCAGAAGCCGGTTTCTGCTGCTAAGCCAGCAACAAAAGTCAATGAGCTCACCCCATTTTTAAATTTCGTTGAGAAGAATCCGATCGGAACGAAAATCAAAGGCGTTGTCGACAGTTATTCATCACACGGTGTGTATGTGAAAGTTGGCGAAGTTCTTGGGTATTTACCAATACGGTTGATGGCTAATCCCGCACCGCGAAGCGCGCGCGAACACGTCAAGCTTGGAGCTGCACTGAGTCTCGTCGTCGTGGGCTATACGCCAGCAAGACGCAGTGTCGAGCTGGCAGTAGTAGGTCTTGAGCCGAGTACGACCGTGAAAACTCAGAGCAGAGCAAATACTCAAAGCAAAAAAGCCAATCGTCGGGCGCAACACCCGAAACTTGCACAGAAAAAGTCAGCAAACAAAAAACGCTAATTAATTGAACACGCTGTATCAAGTGTGGTTCGCGAGTAGCGACTAGTTGTCAAGTTTTTAGTACGGTGATGTTGTGCTGATCGCAACATGGAACGTTAATTCACTGAAGGCTCGACTTGAGCGAGTCACCCAATGGGTGATCGAAAATAAGCCGGATGTTTTAATGATGCAAGAAACAAAAATGAAGAATGAGGTTTTTCCAACTTCAGTTTTTTCCGAACTTGGCTACGAATCTGCTCATTTTGGTCAAGGGCAATGGAATGGTGTGGCGATTATCTCGCGAGTCGGACTTGAAAATGTAATTTCAAATTTTGCACCGACTATTGAACCTGATGCCGAAGCGCGAATTATTTCTGCGACTTGCAACGGAGTAAAAGTTGTCAGCGTCTATGTGCCAAATGGCAGGGCTCTAGATAATGATCACTACACCTACAAACTTGAGTGGATGAAGAAGTTGAAGCAGCACGCAGCAAAAATTGCTAAACCAACCGAAGATTTAGTAATAGGCGGTGACTTTAATATTGCCCCAACAGATGATGATGTTTGGGATATGACCAAATTTGAAGGCGCAACTCATGTCAGTGCACCAGAGCGAACCGCGTTTTCTTCACTGTGCGAATGGGGATTGACCGATGTATTTAGAGAGATGCATCCGGAACCCAAAGTTTTCTCTTGGTGGGACTATCGCAATGGCAGTTTTCATAAAGGTGAAGGTATGCGGATTGATTTTCTACTCGCAACTAAGTCATTGGCTAAGCGTGTTAAATCGTCTGAAATTGACCGCAATGCGCGCAAAGGTGAGAAGCCGAGCGACCATGTGCCGGTGACGATAACTGTTGGCAAGAAATAACACGAAGTGACAAGAAATAGTTAGTCACAAAAAATATGTCGACGCCCGATCCTGCGAATTTGCCAAATCCATTTAAAGGTTTTCATATTCGCACAGAAGAACGCTCTGAAAGCGATAAGTTGCGAATAGAAATTGCCGAAGAGGTGCGAACGGTGATTGATCAGTTGCTTGCAACATCAGCATCAGTTGAAGAACTCAAACGCACACAGACAATCATCAATCAAGCAGTTGCGTTGCTTAAATCTCGCTCGCATAGCCACGACTATCAGGGTCCAGCTGAAGGTTCGTTGGCGCCGTTGAATAGTTTTTTAGACCGCAGTCCAATCATCGGTGGGATTAATCCGCTTTCGGTGCCGATGCGCATGGAGATTGATGGCGATGGAGGCAGCGAATCAACCGTGGTTGGTCATGCAATATTTCCCGCTGCGTATGAAGGCCCACCAGGCTGTGTTCATGGCGGTTTCATCGCCGCATATTTTGACGAAGTACTGGGCATGGCTCAATCACTTAGCGGCAACCCTGGGATGACTGTGAATTTGACGGTTGACTATCGTGCGCCGACACCGCTAAAACAACCCGTCATCTTCCGAGGTCGAGTCGTGTCGATTGACGGTCGCAAGATCAGCGTCTCGGGAACTTTGCATCACGGCGAGACACTATGCGCAGAAGCTAAAGGTCTTTTTGTGTCTATGCGCCCAGAAGTTTTCTCGCGTCTAGTAGAAATTCGTCAGGCGCAACAAAACAGCTAGCTAGTTATCTAGATAGTCAGATAACTACACACTTGCATCAGCCTTGTTGATAATCGAAAGCAATTCAGGGCCTATTTTGCTTGCCGTAATTTGCCCGATGATCTTGCCGAGGTCTTCGATGCTCTTGGGTTTCTGGGATGCAATTAAAGATAATAGTTGATCGTCTAATACTGCGTTTGGTTGTTGGATAATAATCCGTGCGCGATGACTACGCCAATCAATTAATTGATCCTCAAGCGAAACAACTTTGGTGCGAGGTTTTCTGATCGCAGTTTGAACTTGAGAGGGTGCTTCCATTTTATTTTGTTGAAGTGATATGTCAGCGATCTCAGAGATCAAATCGCTACGGCCAGTGATTCGACTTTTTCGAGTTTCGCTCCAAGTAATAAAAAGTTGATGTGATGCGCGGGTCAAAGCAACATATGCCAAACGAATTTCTTCATCGTTTTGGTCTTGAGTTATCGCCGATGCGTGGGGCAGCAGGCCTGATTCGGCACCAGCAACAACAACGCAATCCCACTCGCGACCTTTGGCTGTGTGAAATGTCAGAATTTCAACCCCGTCAGATTTCAACTGATCTGATGAATTGGTTCTCATCCACGAAGCAAATGTTCGACCATCAATCGATCCAGGATGTTCAAGTTTTAGAAACAGTTGCAATTGTTCGGCAACCCAGCGCTGAATCTCCGAAGAAGATTCAGTGAAAACATCCGTTGCCCAAGTTGCCAAACTATTTCGGTTCGTGCACTGGGCCGCATCGCTAATTGCCGAAGTGAGTTCTGGAGCGGGGCGAGTTGTGCGAACCGGGATGTCGCTTGCCACGAGAGCATCAACAATTGGTTGTATTTGAATGTTGGTGCGAACCAACACGGCAGACGAATTAAATGGCTCGGCGCCACCGCGCGAAGCGTAGCTCCATAACATTGAGGCAATTCCAGCCGACTCTATTTCGGGGTCAGCGAAACCCTTGGCGATCACAGGTTCTGAATCTGGTCGCATTGCCCGCACATTGAGTTGATGTTGTGAATGTTTTGCAACAGTTGTTGCTGCGGCCAAAATTTGTGGTGAGCACCGGTAATTATTTGGTAATTGCAACACCGTGGTGCCACGTATTTTGTCTGGTAGATCATCAAACAACTTTTTGTCTGATCCGTTCCAGCCATAAATTGCTTGCATCGGGTCACCGACTACAAAAACATCGGACCGTTGTCCACGAATTACATCAAAGAGTTCATACTGCAAAGGGTTCATGTCTTGTGCTTCATCAACAAATAGATGGCGGTAACGCCACCGCACGGCCTGTGCGTAGGCGTTGTCATTTTTCATTGCCTCGACAACTCGTGTAATCAAGTCGTCGAGGTCTAAGACATTGCGGTGCAATTTCAACTGCTCATATTTTTTGTAAATAGTTGCTATTTCGTTGTGCGGTGCCGGTGCATAACGATCCAGTCGCTTGGCGGTTTGTGCATATGTGGCCGGCGAAATTAAGCGGGCATGCGCCCAATCAATTTCAATCAGTATTTCGCGGGATCGAGAAGCCAACGGATGGTCACCAATGGCATTGGCTAAAAGTTGCTGTCGATTATTAATGATCGCGGGCATCGGCTTGTGTAGATCAGAAAGACGCTGACGCAATAGCGCCAGAGCAATCGCGTGAAATGTTCCGACAGTGACAGATTGCAATTCTCGTGCAACACCGAGATGTGAAAGTCGGCGACGCATTTCGGCTGCAGCCTCACGAGTGAAGGTAATTGCCAGGACACGATCTGCATTCGCAGTGCCGGTGGCAATTCGATATGCAATGCGATGAGTCAGAACGCGAGTCTTGCCTGAACCTGCACCCGCATGAATTACCGTCGCCGTTTCGGGGCAAGTGACTGCGGCGCGTTGGTCTGAGTCCATTGCCCTCAGTAGCTCTTCGGCGTCCACATCCCAACGCTAGGCGGTAGTTGTATCTCTGTAAACTCGGCGCATGGCATATCCGCGCAAACTATTGAATCCTGGCGAGCTTGTGCATCTTGATTTACACCCGCATTGGGTTGTGTTCGTGAAGCCCGCGTTTTTGTCTATTTTGCTGGGGATTGCCGCGACAAAGGTGAACGAAATCGCAAATGCGTCTCTGAAAATCGGTGTGACTCGAGTTTTGATTGTGGCTTTGGTTGGCTCAATCGGCGCCGTGTGCTTCGTTGGTTTGAAGTGGTATTTCACGTTTTTTGTTGTCACCTCTCGTCGAGTTATTTATCGCGAAGGAGTTTTGGCGCGTCGCGGTGTCGAAATTCCATTGGAGCGTGTAAATAATGTTAATTTTGCACAATCAATTTTTGAGCGAATACTCGGTGGAGGAGATCTGTTGATTGAGTCAGCCAGCGAAGATGGTCAACAATTGTTCAGTGACATTCGCAGACCCGAGCAGGTGCAAAACATTATTCAAGAAGCGATTCACGCCAGTGGCAGCGATTCTTTTGGTCAAGATTCGATTGTTGAACAACTTGAACGACTTGAAGCCCTTCTGAATCGCGGCTCAATTACGCAGGCAGAATTTGAAGATCAAAAACGACGGTTACTTCAGGATTAATATGCCGCGCGCAAAAGTATCTTCGACGATTGAACTTGAATACGA
Source organism: Ferrithrix thermotolerans DSM 19514 (assembly GCA_945885515.1). Classification (GTDB taxonomy): domain Bacteria; phylum Actinomycetota; class Acidimicrobiia; order Acidimicrobiales; family Ilumatobacteraceae; genus BACL27. Next base: position 20,799 of record CAMCZA010000011.1, read on the forward strand.
AACATTTGGCGACCCTCAGCACCCTGCGCTTATCTTGATGGAGGGCCATGGAGCCCAGATGGTTAAGTGGGACACCGAATATTGCAAAATGTTCGCAGCCAAGAATTTATTTGTGATTCGTTTTGACAACCGAGATTGTGGTTTGTCGACAAAATTTGACGGAGTCGAAGTCGACTTGCGAGCAGTGTTGACAGCAGCGTTACTTGAAGAGCCAGTACCGCCTGTGCCGTACACACTTTCTGACATGGCCAATGATGTTGTTGGGTTGCTTGACTTCTTAAAAATTGATCAGGCACACATTTTCGGTGTTTCTCTTGGTGGAATGGTTGCTCAAGTTCTGACAATTGAACATCCCACGCGTGTGCGCTCACTGATTTCTGTGATGTCGATGTCTGGTGAACCAGAATTTGGCGAGTCGCAACCCGAGGCGATCAACGCTTTGTTGTCCGAAACGCCGTCTGATCGTGCTGGTTTTATTGAGCATTCGCTTGTTTATCAGGTTTATCACTCAAAAAAATATCGAAGCGATGAATTTTCAAAAACTTCGGCAGCACGCGACTTTGACCGGATGTATTACCCGCAGGGATCGACGCGACAACTCGCCGCTGTTTACGCATCAGGTCGACGCACAGAAAAACTTCGTGCGATTAAAGCTCCGACATTAGTTGTGCACGGTAAAGATGACACTCTTATCTCGCCATCTGGTGGTGAGCGAACTGCCGAATTGATTCCTGGAGCGAAACTCGTGCTAGTTGACGATATGGGTCACGATATGCCAAAGCAGCTTTGGGGATATTTGGTCGAACTGATTTCTGATTTTGCTTTGAAGAATTGAATACGATGAAAAACATTGCCGAACCTTCTCGTGGCCCATTGTCGGGTTACAAAGTTATTGAGATCGCAGGGATCGGCCCTGGCCCATTTGCAGCGATGATGCTCAGCGATATGGGTGCTGAAGTGATTCGCGTTGAGCGAGTTCAGGCAGTTCGTGACGTGCCTGCGACCAACGCACATTGGGATGTGATGCTGCGCGGTCGCAAAAATATTGCAATAGACCTCAAACACAAAGATGGTGTAGAAACTTTGCTCAGCCTTGTCGAAAAAGCTGACGCATTAATTGAAGGTTTTCGTCCAGGAGTAATGGAGAGACTCGGTATCGGTCCAGAAGTCTGCGCTGCACGAAACAAGAAACTCGTATTCGGTCGGATGACCGGCTGGGGTCAAGAAGGGCCGTACGCAAATTCGGCGGGTCATGATATTAATTACATCGCACTTGCTGGGGCATTGGCACATTTTGGTCGTGCAGGTGAAGCGCCAGTGCCACCTCTAAATATGGTTGGTGATTTTGGTGGTGGTGGAATGTTGCTGGCTTACGGCGTTGTTTGTGCAATGCTTGAAACTCAGCGCAGCGGCATTGGACAAGTTGTTGATTCTGCGATGGTTGACGGTTCGGCGATCTTGATGTCAATGTTTTGGGGTTTAAGAAATATTGGGATGCATGACGAAAATGCTCGTGGAACTAACTTGCTTGACACGGGAGCCCACTTTTACGATGTGTATAAATGTAAAGATGAGAAATATATTTCAATTGGTTCGATTGAGCCACAGTTCTATGCTGAACTATTAAGACTTACTGGCTTGGCCGATGATTCGCAATTCGCACCACAACTTGATAAAACAAAGTGGCCAGAACTCAAAATTCGGTTGACTCAAATTTTTTCAGAAAAATCTCGCGACGAATGGTGCAAACTCATGGAAGGCACTGATGTTTGTTTTGCGCCTGTGTTGACGATGAGCGAAGCGGCAAAACATCCACACAATGTCGCCCGTGAAACTTTCATTGAGATTGCCGGATCTACTCAGCCTGCGCCTGCGCCAAGATTCTCTCGCACTGTGACTGCGACACCACAACCATCGGCGCATGCCGGTGCAAATTCGCGTGAAGTTATGACGCAATGGGGAATAGCAAATGTCGACGATTTGCTAAATCGCGGTATTGTCAAAGAAATTGTGCAACAGATTTAGGCGCAATGTCGACTCTTGTTTGCTTTCACGCGCACCCCGACGATGAGTGTCTCGCGACAGGTGGCACAATTGCCCGCGCATCTGCTGAAGGACATCGCGTAGTTTTAGTCGTCGCAACTGACGGCGCATATGGCGAGATGCCAAAAGACTTGCAGCCTGGTGAGTCGCTGATGGACCGTCGATTCAAAGAAGTGACTGCTTCAGCAGAAGTTTTAGGTATTGCCCGTGTCGAGATGCTCGGTTTCAAAGATTCTGGAATGACTGGCTGGCCACAGAATTCTGACCCGCAAGCTTTTATTAATGCCGATGTTGAAGTGGCCGCGCAGAAGTTGGCAAAGATTTTGGCCCAAGAGAAAGCCGACGCGGTAACTATTTACGATTGGCACGGCAACTACGGCCATCCTGATCACATCGCGGTTTACAAAGTAGGACATCGAGCAGCAGAGATTGCCGGTGTAAAAAATATTTTTGAGATGACAACGAACCGAGATGCATTTCGTCGAATGCGCGACATGGCTTTGAGTAATCCTGAAATTCTTAGTGAGGCCGAGGGCATCGGAGATTTTGATCCAGATGGACCAGCCGATGATGGAAACCCGATCGGAGAGCCAGAGAGTTCAATATCACATCGCGTTGATGTGCAAAAGTATTGTGACCAAAAAAAGCGAGCTATTGCATGTCATCGAAGCCAGATCACAGATACTTCATTTTTTTTAAACATGACGGACGATGTTTTTCGACTTGCATTCGGCACAGAGTGGTTTATCAAACATGGTGAGTCTGGTCCACCACAAGACAGATGGCTATTTGAGTAATTTTAAAATTGCACTTGTCAGACACGGGCGAGCATCTGCTGGTTGGGATACCGCGCTTGACCCTGCGATTGACGAGCTTGGATTAAGTCAAGCCACTGAAGCGGCAGCAAAGTTAAGCAAAATTTTTGGTGACGGGCAAGTGCAAATAGTTTCAAGCCCGTTACTCCGTTGTCAACAGACGGCCGAAGCGTTTACAAAACTTCGCGGCAGCCAAGTGCAAATAGCTGCACAAGTTTCAGAAATTCCGTCACCACCTGGTGTGCAGATGAAAGATCGTGTTGAATGGTTACGCAATGTGATGCAGGGCAAGTGGTCTGACTTAGATCTTAATTTCATTAGCTTTCGGGACGAATTAGTAAAGTTTGTTCGGGCGATCGATGAAAATACAGTAATTTTTTCCCATTTTATTGCGATTAATGCAATTGTTGGTTCAATAATTAAAGACGATCGGCTAGTAATTCACAAACTAGACAACTGCAGCATCACAATACTTGAGGGCGAAACGAATGGCGCACTGCGAATCGCGCAAGGCGGTCACGAAGCAGACACCCTGATCCGTTAGATTTGTAATCAATGACTTCGGACAAAAAAGATGCACTAAGAGAACAAATCCTTGAATTAGTCGGCGAGTATTACGCCGAAGCGTTTCCTAAGAAACCGTTTTTGGGTGGTATTTCGCAGATTCCAGTGTCAGGAAAAGTATTTGATGAATCGGAGTTGACGAATCTTGTTGATTCTTCGCTTGATTTCTGGCTGACATCTGGAAGGTTTGCCCACCAGTTTGAAGAAGAATTTGCAAAAGTGATGGGTGTCAAACACGCAATGCTTTGCAACTCAGGATCGTCGGCAAATCTTTTGGCAGTTTCGGCGCTTAAATCTGATCGCTTGGGAAAGCGCGCATTAGTTGATGGCGACGAAGTGATCACAATGGCTGCAGGGTTTCCGACCACGGTAAATCCGATTGTTCAAAACCGACTGATTCCGGTTTTCATTGACTGTGAACTCGGCACATATGATGCCACCGCCGAAAAAATGCAGGCAGCGCTTTCGCCAAAGACTCGGGCGATTGTGATGGCGCACACACTTGGTAATCCATTTAACTTGGATGCCGTGATGAGTATCGCTAAAGAGAATAATCTTTTCGTTATCGAAGACTCGTGCGATGCAGTTGGCGCAATGTATGACGGTAAGCCAGTCGGTTCGTTCGGCGACTTATCTTCTGCAAGTTTTTATCCTGCGCATCATGTGACGATGGGTGAGGGCGGTTGTGTGCAAGCGAAAACTGCGAGCATGCGCAAGATTGTCGAGTCACTTCGCGACTGGGGTCGCGATTGCTGGTGCCCAACTGGTGAAGACAATACTTGCGGTCGTCGTTTTGATTGGGAGCTTGGTGGCCTGCCATATGGGTATGACCACAAATATACGTATTCGCATATCGGCTACAACTTGAAACTGACTGACATGCAAGCAGCGGTTGGTGTCGCACAACTAAAGAAATTGCCGGGGTTCATCGCCGCCCGACGAAAAAATTTCAACCGACTCTTTGAAGGTCTCAAAAAATACGAAGAGTTTTTGATTCTTCCGCAGGCCAC
>CAMCZA010000012.1 GCA_945885515.1 Ferrithrix thermotolerans DSM 19514
ATGCGTCAGATGCTTGAGGCTGGAGTTCACTTCGGTCATCGCACAGCCCGTTGGGATCCACGAATGAAGCGATTCATTTACGGTGAGCGCAACGGCATTTACATCATCGATCTCGAACAGACTCTTGTTCGTATCGAAGATGCTTACCGATTTGTTCGCGATCTCGTCGCTAACAGCGGCAGTATTTTATTTGTTGGTACAAAAAAACAAGCGCAAGATCCTGTGCGTCTCTACGCCGAGCACTGTGGCATGCCATACGTCAACGAGCGTTGGTTGGGTGGAATGTTGACAAACTTCGACACGATCTCAAAGCGCGTAAACAAGATGCAAGAGTACGAGCGACTTCGAGACACTGGCGAATTTGAATTGATGCCAAAAAAAGAAGCGCTATTAATTGGGCGCGAGCTTGAGAAGTTGCAGCGCAACTTGTCGGGCATTCGATCAATGGGACGACGACCAAACGCAATCTTCGTTGTTGACACGCTCAAAGAACATATCGCGGTTACTGAAGCGCGCAAACTCGGTATCCCAGTTATCGGAATCGTTGATACAAATGTCAACCCGGATGTCATCGACTATCCGATTCCTGGTAACGACGACGCGATTCGTGCCAACGAGTTGATGGCTCGAGTAATCGCCGAAGCCGTAATCGAAGGACGCTACATCGCCGAAAAGATGACGCCGCGTGCTGCACCAACAACTGCGGCTGCGACAACTCCTGCCCAACCTTCTGCGCCTGCAACTCGCACGCCAGCCGAGCAGGCTGCGTTTGATGCACAACAAGAAACTGCAAAACTTCAAGCGGCAGCCGACATGGCAAAGCGTGATGCTCGGGTTGCACCGAGCACAGAAACGAAATAGGTAGCACTGATCACGATGGCATTTACAGCAAAAGAAGTACAAGTCCTGCGCCAGGCAACTGGTGCCGGAATGATGGATTGCAAGAAAGCACTCGAAGAAGCCAATGGAGATTTCGAAGCAGCCAAGCTGTGGCTTCGAGAAAAAGGACTTTCGGCAAGCGCCAAGCGCGATGACCGTGACAATGCTCAAGGTCTTGTTTCGTTATTGATCAGCGGCAATGTTGGGGCAATCGTCAAACTCAAGTGCGAAACTGATTTTGTTGCAAGCAGCGAAGGCTTCAAGACAGAAGCCGATGCACTGGTTGATCTTGTAGCCAAAAATGGTGAAGCAGCAGTTTCACAACGGGCAACACAACTTGAAGACTTGAAGATTTTGCTCAAAGAAAAAATCGAACTCGGTGACGTTGTGCGTTTCGAAGCAGCGTCCGGAAACATTCTTGGTTCTTACTCGCACCTACAAGGTGGCCGTGGAATCAACGGTGTGCTGATCGAGATGTCAGGTGCGACCGAAGAACTGGCTCACGACATTGCCGTACATGTGGCATTTGCTCGACCAAAATATCTGACAATGAAAGATGTTCCAGATTCGGTAGTAGCCGCCGAACGGGCGACACTTGAAGTAGTGACCCGCAATGAGGGCAAACCAGAGCAAGCAATTGGCAAAATCGTCGATGGTCGAATAACGGGTTTCTACAAAGATATTTGCCTGCTTGAACAGCCGTATGCCAAAGATGACAAGCAGTCTGTGGCACAAATTATTGGTTCGGCCAAGATCATTCGCTTTGCGCAGGTTGAAATAGGCTAATCACCTATGACAGGTGCAGCCCCAAAGATTCCTCGTTGGAATCGAATTGTTTTAAAATTATCGGGCGAAGCACTTGCCGAGCCAACCGGTTTTGGTTTGGACAGCGATGTATTGCACCAGATTGCAACTGAGTTGCATGAGACTCGGCGCGACTTAAATGTCGACATCGCGGTCGTTGTCGGAGGTGGCAACTTTTGGCGCGGGCTCAAAGGTGCTGGTCAAGGAATGGATCAAGCGCAAGCTGACTACATGGGGATGATCGCCACGGTGATGAACGCGCTCGCATTGCAAGACGCGTTTGAGCGGGTTGGTCAGTTCTCGCGAGTGATGACCGCGGTTGAAATGCCAAAAGTCGCCGAACCATATATTCGTCGTCGCGCAGAACGACATCTTGAAAAAGGTCGTGTCGTAATTTTGGCAGGCGGAACGGGCAATCCCTTTTTTACTACAGATACTGCAGCCGCCCTTCGTGCCGCAGAGATTTCGGCGCAAGCAATATTAAAGGGCACTCACTCTGGCGTTGATGGTGTGTACACGGCTGATCCAAAGCTCGATAAAACTGCAACTCGATTTGACCAAATAAGTTATTTGGACGTCATTAGCAAGGGCCTCAAAGTCATGGACTCGACAGCGATAACTTTCTGTATGGACAACAAAATTCCGATAGTTGTTTTTAATTTGCTTGAAAAAGGAAACATTCGCAAAATTCTTGAAGGACAACAAGTCGGGACTCTTGTCGGGTGATTGAAGAAACTTTGCTAGAAGCCTTAGACAACATGGGTAAGGCATTGGATCATGTTCAGGCACAATTTATTGGTGTGCGAACTGGGCGAGCCAATGCTTCACTAGTCGAAAAAATCCAAGTTGAATATTTTGGTGCCCTCGTGCCGTTGCAACAGTTGGCATCGTTTCAGGTTCCTGAGGCCCGAATGTTGGTCGTCAAGCCACATGATCGCGGTTCGATTGCCGCAATTGAAAAAGCAATTCAATCTAGTGATCTTGGTCTGTCACCGAGCAATGATGGTGTCGTAATCAGACTTAGTTTTCCGGCGCTCACCGAAGAGCGCCGAAAAGAGTTTGTCAAGGTCGTAAAAAATATGGCTGAAGACGGACGCATTGCAGTTCGTAATGTTCGACGTGATGCAAGAAAATTATTTGAGACGGCGAAGAAAGATGGAGAAATTTCGCAAGACGAACTCGATCGTGCCGAAAAAGAGCTCGAATCACTTACGCATGCCACGGTTGAGAGCATTGATAAGGCTTTTACGCGCAAGGAACACGAACTTCTTGAGGTCTAGTCTTAATGGTATGAGAATTGATGTTTTGGGGGTTGAAAAGTCATGAGTGATCGTTCAGATGGCGAAAATTTTGACGGTACCGATATCTCAAACGACGACACCCCAACCCTGATTGAACGCTTACCGACTGATAAGCCATCAATGGATTTTGGCGACGAATTTGGTGTGGTCAAATTTGCTGATGAAGATGATCCGACTCCAACAATTTCATTTGATGGAACCAAAACAGAGCAGTTGCCTCACTGGCAAGATATGCCCACGGGGCAGTCACCGAAATTCGTCAAAATTTCAGAGGATACAATTTCTCCAACTCCTGCTGCGGGTAACTCTCGCAATGTAGTCAACTTGACGGGTAACACCCGACGAATTGAGCCGAACACTCCACCTGCGTTTGTTTCTAGTCCTTCCCCTGCGGGTCGAATCTCAATCGGTTCAGATCCAACTGGAGAGCAAAACCGGCCGGTTTCAAAAACAAACACACCACTTAGAGATTCATCAACAGGATCGGTTCGCCGAGAGCAAGATCGAACAGGTTCTGGCATGAGACCGCCGCAAGTGCGTCGGGCCCGTACTAGTGGTCGAAGTGATTCTGGCACTGGCCCGCGTCCAAGAACGCGACAAGGTCATGCAAATGAACCCAAGCCATCCGCCAAGCGTGATATTCCAACTGCGACTGCTGTCGGGGCGTTGCTCGGAGCTGTGTTCATTGGCGCAACATTGGTTGGTCCAGTTGCAGTAATTAGCTTGCTGACGATAATTCTCGGTCTTGCGGCTGTTGAGTTTTTCTCACAGACTTCTAGCAATGGATTTCAGCCAGCGATGGTGGTCGGAGTTATCGCGTGTGTTTGCGCTCCGCTAACTGCTTATTGGATTGGCGATGCCGGTCTACCGATTGTTTTTGCTTTTGCTTTTATTGCTACGGCTGTAAGTTTTATCGGCACTTCGAGCGTTGAGAGCGACCCAGCAACAAATATGGGATTGACGATGCTCGGAATAATCTGGATCGGATTGTCTGGCTCTTACGGGGCATTAATTTTGAGATTATCTAATCAAGGTGCAGGTTTCGAAAATATTGGTACTGATACTTTATTTTTAATAGTCGTTGGTGTAATTGCCAACGATGTCTTCGCATATTTCATCGGCTCTGCGACTGGTCGAAATCCTCTGCGTGCATGGATTAGTCCCGGTAAAACAGTGGAAGGCATTGTCGGTGGGGCGGTTGGAACTTTCGCTGTTGTCATTGGGGCTGGGATGCAAAGTGGAACATGGACGAAGCTGAGCCAGTGGTTGATTATTGCATTAGTGATCTCGATCGCAGCACCAATCGGTGACCTCACTGAGTCGATGATCAAGCGAAGCCTTGACATTAAAGATTTCGGAACCCTACTTCGCGGCCACGGTGGGGCACTTGATCGTTTCGACAGCATGTTGTTTACCTTGCCAGTCATTTACTATCTGACTTTGGTGCTTACCCCTTGGGTTAGTTGAACTGTGAAGCGGGTTGCAATTGCTGGTTCAACAGGTTCGATCGGCACCCAAACTCTTGCAGTAATCGAAGAATCAAAATCTCAAGGCCATGAACCATATGAGCTAGTTGCTATCAGTGTTGACTCTTCGGTTGAAGCAGTTGTTGCGCAGGCACAAATTTATAAGCCGAAGTTGGTTGTTGTCGCCGACGAATCAGCACGAAAGATTGTCGCCAAAGAACTGGCAGTTACCAACCCGACAATTGAAGTTGCTGCAGATGTCGCACAAATGCCGAGTATCGCTGATGTCGTGGTCAACGGCGTGGTTGGTTTTGCAGGATTGTCGGTGACAATCGAGACTCTCAAGGCCGGTAAACGACTAGCACTTGCAAATAAAGAGAGTCTTATTGCGGCAGGACCGATTGTTGCACCACTAAGAAAAATATCTGGTGCCGAGATTGTTCCCGTAGATAGCGAACATTGCGCAATTCATCAATGCTTGCGTAGTTCACAAAATGTTTCGCGTGATGTGGCGAAACTTTTGCTTACCGCGAGTGGGGGTCCGTTCAGAGGGCGCACAAAAATATCCCTTGAAAAAGTATCGATACAAGATGCCCTGAAGCACCCAACTTGGTCAATGGGTCCAAAAATTACCGTTGACTCATCAACCCTGATGAACAAAGGCTTGGAAGTTATCGAGGCGCACGAATTATTTGGATTGGATTATCAATGCATTGATGTCGTGGTCCATCCGCAGTCGATCGTTCACTCAATGGTTGAGTTTCGTGATGGTGCGACCATCGCCCAGTTGTCGCTTCCCGATATGCGACTGCCAATTGCTTACGCACTTGAATACCCACAGCGATCTACGGTTAGTTTTGGCGCAATTGACTGGACGAAACTTTCTCGACTTGATTTCGAAAAACCAGATAGTGACACATTTCGCTGCTTAGATTTGGCCTACGCTGCCGGCCGTATTGGCGGTACTGCGCCTGCTTGGCTGAGTGCCGCCAATGAGATTGCAGTTGAAGCATTTTTGGCTGGGGAAGTGCAATGGTCTCAGATTTCGGCAATCATTGAAGAAACCATGCAACACCATGACGGTCTAATACCAACTCAAGTTGAAGATATTTTAGAAGCAGACAAAGTCGCGCGTCGTTGGGCTCGCGGTTTAGTGCGAAAGGAAGTCGCAAGTTGAATTCATTGTACTCAAAGTTTCGTAATGAGATAGCTGCCGGTGGCGCAACTGAGGACAAAGATGTTGCGCAAAACAACTCTGCGACTACTGCGTCAACAGTGATTGTTGTTGTTGGCTTGCTTGCGTGGCTCGGTGTCAAAAATCCTTGGTCGCTGCTGTTCGTCGCCGGGTTAATTGTCTCGGTTTTTCTGCACGAAGTTGGGCATTTTGTGACGGCCCGTCGAAGCGGAATGAAGGTCACCCAGTTCTATATGGGTTTTGGTCCGCGTGTCTGGAGCACCAAGCGTGGCGAAGTTGAATTCGGTATACGCGCATTACCGATCGGCGCTTTTGTTCGAATTGTCGGCATGAACAATTTGGATGAGTGCGATCCAGTTGATGAGCCTCGCACTTATCGCCAGCAGTCGTTTCCAAAACGAATGCTCGTGATCACGGCGGGCTCTGTGATGCACATGATTATTGCGATCGTGCTATTTTTTGGTGTCTACGCGACTGCGGGTCGTTTTGCAGACACAAAGGAGTTGTTGATTTATGGTGACCCGGTTGCAGAGTCGCCAGCAGAGAGAATTGGTCTGCAACAAGGCGATCAAATTTTGGCGATTGACGAAACTTTAATTAGCCGACGCACTGAATTAGTTCAGGCAGTGACCGCCAAAAATCCGGGCGACTCAGTAACAGTAAAATTCAAGCGCGACGGTGAAGTATTTTCAATTCAAACTAAATTAATCGGCAGTCCGGTCAATGCCAATGTTGCATTTCTCGGGGTAGCAACAGATTCGTATCGTTATGTTCGACAAAATCCACTGAGTGCTTTTGGCTACGGGGTTTATGATGTCGTTCAATCTTCTGGTGCCTCGGTTGCCGGTGTGTTTGTTGTCGTCAACCCTAAAAATATTTTTTCAAATGTCATTGCAGACGAGCCAGATCCGATGACCCGCCCAACAACTGTTGTTGGGGCTAGCCAAGTGGGTGGCGAAATCGGACGCAGTGAAGGACTCAAAGGAATTTTGATTTTGTTGGCGAGCGTCAATGTATTTGTCGGCGTGTTCAATATGTTGCCGCTGTTGCCGTTTGACGGGGGACATGCCGCAATTGCGATCTATGAGCGGTTTCGGTCGCGTCGCGGTCGCGTGTATCGCGCTGATGTTGGCAAGATGATTCCTGTGGCAACGACAGTTGTTGCTTTGCTTGCGACTTTGCTGGTTGCTGGTTTGTATCTCGACATCACAAGTCCAATTGGTTGATCGGGGCTATTTCGCATGACCGAAACACAATTTGCCCGTAAAAAAACTCGGCAAATTAAAGTCGGCAAAGTTTTGGTTGGCGGTGATGCCCCGATCAGCGTGCAGTCAATGACGATCACCAAAACCGCAGACGTTGAAGGCACCCTGCAACAGATTTATGCGCTGGCCGCTGCAGGCTGTGACATTGTTCGTTGCACCTGCAATGATGCTCAAGCCGCTGAAGGTTTGGCACAAATTGTTCCGCGGTCGCCGGTGCCGATAATTGCCGACATTCATCACCAATACCGCATGGCACTTGCCGCACTTGAAGCGGGGGTGCATGGGTTGCGCCTCAACCCCGGCAACATTCGCAAGCCCGAGCACATCAAGGCAGTTGCATCAGAAGCTCGCGATCGTGGTGTTTCGATTCGCATCGGTGTTAATGGCGGCTCGCTTGATTCGTCGCTTTACGAAAAGCATGGCGGACTTACAGCCGAGGCGATGGTTGAGTCAGCCCAACAAGAGTTGAAATATTTTGAAGAAGTTGGTTTTGATTTGGTGAAAATTTCTGTCAAAGCATCAAATGTTCCGTTGATGGTTGAGGCTTACCGAATGCTGAGTGCAATCACAGATATTCCGTTACACCTTGGGGTAACCGAGGCAGGTCCATTGCCAGGAGGATTAATAAAAGCCACCGCTGGTATTTCAACGCTGTTGCTTGAAGGCATCGGTGACACAATTCGTTACAGCCTGACTGCCGACCCGATTGAAGAGGCTCGTGCGGGGCGTCAATTACTTGAGTCTCTTGGGCTGCGTGAGCGAAAAAATGTCGATCTAATTGCTTGTCCGAGTTGCGGGCGCGCTGAAGTTGATGTCATTGATATTGCCCAGAGAGCGCAAGCGGCATTTGCCGATAAAAAACTTCCACTGCAAATTGCGGTGATGGGTTGTGTTGTCAATGGCCCAGGTGAGGCGCGTGAAGCCGATCTAGGAATCGCAGCCGGCAACAAGCGCGGACACTTATTTGTCAAGGGACGTAATGTCGCAGTTGTCCCAGAGTCAGAGATGGTTGAATCGCTTGTTGAGTGGGCGACATTTATTCACGAACACGGCACCGATGCGGCCCTTGCTCGTGTTGACACGACAATTGCCGAACGCGAAGCGGCTAAAGACCGCAATGCCGCACTCGCTGAGCAGGGCGACGATGCAAACCACGACCATGAACGAATCGTTGAAATTCGCCGTACCGTCTCAGAAAAATAGCTAGTTAGTTAGCTAGTTAGTTAGTTAGCTAGTTGCAAACAACTGACTGTGGCTTTGTTGCAGCGTTGATGGCAATCGCGACAGTTGACGCTTTGTAATCGTCGGAACTCGACGGCGCACCGCCAAAGATTGCGGCAGTTGAGCCACTAGACCAAAAGTTGCACAACGCTGAATTGCGCGTTCTAGTGACCCAGTGCCATTGCGAAATGCTAAGCCGAGTGCAGCGGCTGTGTCATTGAGGTTGATGCAGTAGCCGTTCGGAAAGACCTCAAGTTCGCGCGCCAAGAATCGCATCGCCCAAGTCGCGCTCGGGCCAATGATTCCAAGCCAGAAAGTCTCAACATAATCACCACAAGTATCAAAACCGCCGATGTTGACCACAGGGTCAACCCACTCGGAAACAAATATTTCGGCATTTGAAAAGTCACATATATTTGAGTTCATATCAGCGTGTGTGCAGCGTCTGTCAAAACGGTGCGGATTCGAGAAAGTTTGCGGCGAGAATAGTTGAATGTCAGGTTCATCGGACGCATCTTTTGACGATTCGTTGTTGCGATCTGCCCGTTCACTGATTGCCGATGCCCAACGAATCACTGTTTTGACCGGGGCAGGAATCTCAACAGATTCGGGAATCCCAGACTTTCGTGGACCAAAAGGTTTATGGACACTGAACCCAGATGCAGAACGAGCGGCAACGCTTCAGCATTATTTAGACGATCACGAATTACGAAAGCAGTCCTGGAAAAATCGAGTCAAATGGATTGATGGTGATCCACAACCAAACGATGGGCACAAAGCGTTATTCGCTCTTGAAACCAGAAGTGTGTTAGTTGCCGTGGTGACGCAAAATGTCGATGAGTTGCACCAGCGCGCGGGTCACGATCCAAGCAAGGTTTTAGAAGTTCACGGAACCGTTCATCGAACTTATTGTTGGAGTTGCAAAGACCGTCGACCAATGAAGCAAGCACTTGCACGAGTTGTTGCTGGCGAATCTGATCCGAAGTGTCAACTGTGCGGTGGAATTTTAAAGAGCGACACAATTTTGTTTGGGCAACCCCTAGATCAAGATGTGATGAGTCGGGCCTTGGCAGCGAGTAGCAACTGTGAAGTGTTTATTGCGGTTGGCACATCGCTGAGTGTTTTTCCTGCGGCGAATACATTGCCTCGAGCAAAGAGTTGTGGCGCAAAAGTAATAATTGTCAATGGGCAACCTACTGAGATGGATCACTATGCCGATGTTGTTTTGAACGGCGAAATCTCGGAGATCTTGCCGAGTATTTGCGGTGTCGTTTAATCCTGACTAGAACGGTAGGGTATTGAGATGCCAAGTTTTCGTGATTTGCTCGCTGATGCGAAATCAAAGATCCAGGAAGTCGACACACAAACGGCTGCTGCAAAAATTGATGCGGGACAGGTTGTCGTCTTAGACGTTCGTGAGCCTGACGAATACGAACAGGGATCACTTTTGAATGTTGTGCACATCGCGCGCGGGCATCTTGAAGCACAAGTTGAGACAAAAATTGTCGACAAGTCGGCGCCCGTAATTGTTTACTGTGCGGGTGGAGTGCGAAGTGCGTTTGCAGCAAAAACTTTACAAGAACTTGGTTACACAAATGTTGTGTCAATGGCAGGTGGATACGGAAAATGGAAGGACGAGGGTCGTGCGTGGACTACGCCGGCGCAACTGAGCGCCGAGCAACGCAATCGCTACCAACGCCATTTGTCGTTACCCGAAGTTGGCGTTGAAGGCCAAGCCAAACTTTTGGCAAGCAAAGTTCTGATGCTTGGTGCAGGTGGGTTGGGTTCGCCAGCAGCAATGTATCTCGCCGCCGCCGGCGTAGGCACAATCGGAATCGTGGACATGGATGTTGTGGATGCTTCGAATTTGCAGCGACAAATTTTGCACAACATTGATCGCATTGGCGACAGAAAAGTTGATTCGGCAAAGAAAACTCTGACGATGTTGAACCCAGATGTAGATGTCGTGACATACGATACGCGTCTGTGTGCAGAAAATGTTCTTGAAATACTTTCTGGATACGACGTAATTGTTGATGGAGCGGATAATTTCCCGAGCAGATATTTATTGAACGATGCGAGCGTCAAGCTTGGCATTCCGGTTGTGCATGGTTCGATCTTCAGATTTGAAGGAATGGTCAGCGTGTTTCACCCGGTTCTTGGTCCGACATATCGCGACATGGTTGTCGAGCCGCCACCATCAGAACTTGCACCAAGCTGTTCTGAGGCTGGAGTGCTCGGCGTGTTGCCAGGAATTGTTGGTTCTATTCAGGCGTTAGAAGCATTGAAGATTTTATTGAATCTAGGCGAGTCGCTGATCGGCAAAATTCTTGCGATTGATACAACAGAAATGACCTTCCGCACTTTCAAATTGCAGCGGGATCCAAAAAATGCGGTGACATACGAAAATCGTGAGCGAATTCAAGTGCGTGATCTTGAAGGAGCCTGTGCTCCTTGGCTCTCGCATTAGTTAGTTAACTAGTTATAACTCGTTCGCTAGTTCACCCGTTTACTTGTTGACTAGCCCCGTGTAGCCAAGGTCGTATGATTAAGTAGTGCGATTTGCGATTGTTGGAGCAGGGTTTTCTGGTGCAGTTGTTGCCCGCGAACTAGCCAACGCAGGATACGAATCGGTTGTTTTTGACACTCGCGATCATGTCGCGGGCAACTGCCACACGGCTCGCCACGAAACCGGTGTGATGGTGCATACATATGGTCCACATATTTTTCACACGCAGCACGAGCATGTCTGGGAGTACATCAATCGTTTTGGTGAGATGATGCCTTATCGCCACAGAGTGAAAGCAATATCAAACGGCGAGATGTATTCATTGCCGGTCAACCTGACGACGATTAATAAATTTTTTGGCACCGATTTCACACCGCAACAAGCCGAAGAATTCATCTCAACAAAGGGTGATTCAACGATCACCGCGCCAGTGTCGTTTGAAGATCAAGGCTTGAGATTTGTTGGCCGAGAGCTCTACGACGCATTTTTCTCGGGTTATACGGCAAAGCAATGGGGGGTTGATCCACGAGATCTGCCAGCAAGCATTTTGGCGCGCCTACCTGTTCGATTCACGGATGATGACTCATATTTCAATCACCCCCATCAAGCGATTCCTAAAGACGGGTATACGCCGATTGTCTTGGCAATTTTGGATCATCCAAAGATTTCGGTTCGATTGAGTACGAGATTCTCGACGAGCAACGCTGGCGAATTTGGTGAGTTTGATCACGTGATTTGGACAGGACCGATTGATGCATATTTCAATTATGAATTTGGTCGACTCGGATATCGCACTCTTGATTTTGTTGCCGAGGCAAGTGACGGCGACTTTCAAGGTCATCCAGTTGTGAATTATTGCGATGTGGATGTGCCCTACACGCGAATTACCGAGCACAAACATTTTGCACCGTGGGAGTCGCATAATCGCACGGTGGTGTATCACGAGTTTTCGCGACTCTGTGAAGAAAATGACACACCGTATTATCCGATTCGTCGAGTCAAAGAAAAAGAGCAATTGCTCAGTTATGTGCAACGCGCCAGGACTGCAACAGGTGTCACATTCATGGGCAGGCTGGGTACTTACCGCTATTTAGACATGGATATAACAATTCATGAAGCACTCGGGGCCTCTAGCCAGATGATTGAATGTTTAGCAAGCAATAAACCATTGCCCCAGTTTTCAATCGATCCGATGGTGTGAAATGACAAGTTTTTTATTACAACGCTTGGTGCTGCCGCGAGCTGAAACAACTGAGCCCCTGCTCTATGTGCGGACCCAAGGCGATGTAATTTTCGACAACGAGACGGCGCGTCTGACGATGGGTGCCGAACTTAGTTTTGATACTTCATTTGGGGCTTTTGCTGCTGGTCGCTGGAAACGCTTGACAACTGTTGACGAACTTGAAGTAACTGTTGATGCAACTGGCTCGGGGCGAATTGAACTTGTTGGTGTAAAAACCAGCCGTAACCGACTTTCGTTAAGTGAAACTGTTGTCAGTAGTGCTGGAATCTCGGCAAGCGGTAAAACGACTTTAGTTGTACCCGAGTTTGCAAACTCGCATATAGGCAGCTATTTCATCAGAATTAGCGCCGAACAAACAGACGTAGTGGTCTCTGGCGGTCGGTGGACAACCAACTCGACTGCGCCCCGTGAAGTGAAATTGAGTCTTTCGATCACCACTTTTAATCGCCAAGATTATGTCAAGCCAACAGTGGCAAAAGTTTTGCGACTAATTGAAGATGTCGACTCATTGCGCGACAAAATGCGAATACTAGTCGTAGATAATGCACGCAATATTGAATTTGATACTGCACCCAATGCACCGATTTCGGTGGTACAAAATCCAAACCTAGGTGGTGCCGGCGGGTTCGCTCGTGGAATCATTTATTTGCGTGATGAAGGTTGGTCAACGCATGTGTTGTTGATGGACGACGATATAACACTTGAGCCAGAAGCGCTGGTGCGCACTTTTGCTTTGTTTACTTTTGCCCGTGATGCAAAACTTTGCATTCATGGAGCAATGCTCAGCGAAGAGCAAGCCTGGATGCAGTTTGAGGCCGGTTCAAAATATCGTTGGCGATCGCTCTATCCATTGAGAGCCATTGGGCGTGAAGATGATTTGCGTGAGCGCAAACTTGCACTTCGTGATGCTCGTGAAAAAAAGTTTGCGTACACAGCTTGGTGGTATACGGCATTTCCGATTTCAATTACACGCGATAACCCGCTGCCAGTCTTCGTACGTGGTGACGATGTCGCGTTTGGTCTGATGCACACTGGCAAACACAGTGCCACTCTGAACGGCGTGATTGTTTGGCACGCCGACTTTGGACTTAAGAACAATCCGTCATCACTTTTTTATGAGAAACGAAATTTCGCGATCATTGATACTTTGGTGTTCGATAATCATCACTGGTGGCATTTGTCGCGAAGATTTATTGCACTGTGCTTTCGTAATCTGTTTTCAATGCGCTATGCCAGTGTCGAATACATGATTCGTGGTGTTCGCGCTTACTTGGCTGGCCCTGAAGCGTTGATGGCCACCGATCACTCGGCACTTCACGACGAATTGCGCAAAGTAACCGAAGAAAAACCTGGGCCATTGTCGGCTGAGTTGGCGGCAGTTTCAATCACCAAGCCAAGACCAAAAGTCATTCGTTTAGTTGGTTTTGCGCTGGCGTTGCCCCTTGTTGGCGGTTACATTCTGCCGAAGATATTGCGACGAGATGTACTCAAGACGGCGCCGATTGACTCGCGTGCCGTTGGTCTTGCGACTCGATACAACCGTATTCTGTATCGCCATGACCGTTTGCCTGAAGGGTTTTTGGTTGAGCGTGATTCGCGTCGATTCTTTTCGTTATTGCGCGAAGTCGTAGTCGTGAGCAAAGATATTGCGCTTAACTACCGACGACTCAAGCGCGAATATCGTGCGGCCTACTCACAACTTGTCAGCGACGAGTCGTGGCACGCCCGCTTCAACCGCTAATCAATAAATTATTTATTTCACCACGACGGCGGCACTGGCTGCAAGCAGTGACAGCCAGGTGGTTCGGTCGATTACACCAGTTTGTTTAAGGCCAACTGTTTTTTGAAAGATCTTCAATTGTCGTGCAGTGCCTGACCCAAAAATACCGTCAGCCTTCATCTTGACTTTGAGAACCCGACTTAGCGCCGTCTGCGCAGCCGCAACTGAAGTGTGCTTGGCTTTTAGTCCGATTGAGAAAGTTGTTGGGTCAATCCCTAAAACTGCCAGAACAGCAGCATCCGCCACACCATCAATTGGCAACCCATTAAGTTGTTCAACTTTCGCAACAGCGCTGGCCGTACCCTTGCCGAAATTACCATCTGTCGAAAGTTTCTGTTTTTTATTCAGTCCAAGCGAGGTGTTCAAAGCTTTCTGTAGCAACGAAACAGGAGTACCTCGGTTGCCAGTAGCTAATGGCACAGCCAGTGGCAAAATATTTGTGGCATTGGCTGTGATTAAACCTTGAGCACGAAGTGCATCGAGTTGGTTGCGCAAAAATAAGGCGAACTCGGCGCGACCAGTCGTCGTCAAATGAATATCATCTCGAAACCATCTTGCTTGCGATGGTGCACTGCTTGCTGCGTTCCAGTCAAGAACTGAAACATTTGGATTAGTTATCGCCGCATTGGCAAAAGCAGCATTTGACAATGCATAATTCATTGATGCGCGCCGTGTTGAGAGATTAATGAATACGATTCGTTGGACATTTCGTGCATTGAGTGCATTGACTACTTGTGTTACATCACTCGACATTGTGTTTGGGTCATCGTTGTATCCAAGTTGGACCAAGGCAATTGCCGGGAATTGCTCGGCAGTTAAGGCGTTTACAACCCCGAGTGCATCGGGCTGGCCTTTGTCAGGAGTCACACAACTCGGCCCAACCATACAGCGATTGGAGATTGCTTGAAAATTAATTGATGGATATGCGGGAGCAACGATCGAATTGAATTCAACACCAATGCTTTCGCCGACAGAGTCTCCAACAAATAGCATCGAACCGACTGCTCCCGCATCTAGTGGTGCACCAAAAATTGGTGTTGCTCCGTACCAAGGAGATGGAAGATCAAGTGCGGTACGAAAACTCCAGCCGGACATTTTTACATCCCCAGTGGTGCCCGTGACTGTAACTTCGACGGTGTAACCGCCCCAGTCGCCACCAAGTCCATCATTTGTTGTTGTGATCGAAGTGAGAATTCCAATTTGTGGATATTTAGCAACTATTTGCGCGGCACTAAAGGCGCGAGACCAGACCATCAAAGTGCTGTTGGCAGCAAGATCGCCTTGATCAACTTGCGCCGGAAACGCTCCGCCAGCAGTTCGCCCACCATTTGATGAAGAGAACTCAGTGCGAACAACTTGACCCTGCGGATTTCGGATAATCACTCCCGTAGTTTCAACAATGGCACGATCTGTGTTCGCGGTTTCTAAAATTGTTGGTGACGCATTTACTGCAGTGCGTAAAGCTGCGCCACCGTAAACCTGGCAGTCTTGCGTGTCACAGGTTTTGGCAAGACCTGGGTACCTGTTTTCGGTTACCGAGTAAGAGCGTGCCGCAACTGCTTGTGCACGCAATGCATTCATTCCAGCGCCACCAGCCGCATCGCCCCAACTGGACGGCGATTCGCGCGGCACTACACCGCGAATGTAATCGTCCAGACGCGCAAAATTAATCGTGCGGTTCTCATTTTTTGAATTATTCATTGCACGAATAAGTCCGCGATAGTAGCGAACTTGATTGAAGCCATTTGCCTTTGGTTCGCACAAGCCGACCATTTCAAGTGGAGCACCAGCAGAGTCTTGACTGGCGTTCGTCAAAAATGAGGCTGTTTCATTAAACTCACCCAGCAACACGAACCCATTTGCTTCTGGCACATCTGTTTCGCTAAGACACTTGCGCTCGCTTGATCCCCAAACTTGATACACGCGTTGGACACCAGATTTTTCGCGCGCAACCATACTTGTAAATCGTCGGGATTGATCTGTGTCCTCTAGTAAACGCATCGTGCCAGAGTCTGAAATAACCGCAGTTTGCTTGTTGCTCAGCAGACTTAACCAAGTACTCATTTCCTGATTTGGGGCCTCAAGCGGAGATCGAGTGTTGCCAGTCGCACCGCCGTAATAGAAGTCAATAATTTGCTCCCATGACCAACCCGCTGTAGTCGCCCAACCGAAAGACCCATATTGGCTCAAGCCGCGGCCGTGACCGAATCCGCGGCCGTAAATAATTACTCCACCGGGGAGTTGCCCATCTGCGGCGTCGACCGAAGTCAGTGGTGCGACCCCGCTGAAAAAAACGGCCAGGCAAATTATGGCGCTGACACGCCGTCGAAAGTTGTTTTTGAATCTACACATAGGGGATTAAATCTTCCTTACCGGCCTAGTAAGTCTATATCAACTTAAGCAGCGACCTCGGTTGCTTGAAGCGTGTCACGTTGTTGCACGAGCACTCCAGCGAGTACAAAACTAATACCAATGAGATCGGTAATACTTGGCACTTGATCCAAGAACAACAATCCGAAAATTGTTGCAGTGACAGGAAGCAATGCAAGCAACAGCGAAAATCTTCGCACAGGAATTCTTCGCAGTGTGAATTGGTCGATGCCATAGCCAATTGCGTTGGATAAAATTCCGACTAGAAAACAAGTTGCAAGAATCCCTGGTGCGCTAAATGCTGGCCCGCTTGTTGGAGCACCAAACGGAGCGATGAATATTGCACCAATTAGTAGTCCCACACCCAGACCTGACACACCTCGATCAAAGCGTGCGACTTTGGCTCCAATGACGATGTACAGGGCCCACATGATTGAGGCCAAAAAGATGTATAGCAAACCGACTGTTTGATTACCGAGTTCAATCCCAGAAAGTATTAGTACGCCGATTACGGCACTAAACAAAGCAATTGCATTGCGGCTGGTGCGGGTGCGTAATGCAGCAACGGTAATTGGTCCGATGAATTCAATTGCAACACCTTTGCCGAGATCAAGACGCTGAATCGCCAAGTAGAAAAATAAGTTCATCAAGGCTGTTGAGATACCAAAAAGACTCACAGCGAGAAGTTGTTCGCGTGACCAGCGCCCACCGCGACGCAATGTTGGAATGGAAATCACACTCAATACAAGTGCCGCACCGATTACACGAAACCAGGCGACACTTGCTGGTGCTAGGTCATCAAATAATCGAACAGCAATTACTGCGCCACAATATTGGCCAATTGCAGAGATGATGAACAGCGCCTCAGGCGGCGCAGTATTTGCAAAACGATTTAATCCGCGCAAGGCGGTATTCTAACTCAATCGAAAAGATCTGGGTCAGTTCGGCAGATGTCTTGCCACAGCGGTTGAAATTGCAACCAACCAGCAGCAGGAAACCCCGTCAATTTTTGCGTGTAACTTGCATCTTCGTGGGAAATCAATTTTGGTTTGCCAGCAGCCTCGGCCATTAATTGCGCTTGACAATTTCTCTCCATCGTGATGAACCAAAATGCTGCCGCATCAACTGTTTCGCCAACCGTTATTAGACCGTGGTTTTGGTGAATCATGGCTTTGCCCTTCGGAAACTTGGCAGCAATTTCTTGTCCCGCGGCAACTTCAACTACGACAGCACCACCTTGTTCGGTGATCACTGTGTGATCTTCGTAGAACGCACATGAGTCTTGTGTGATTGGGTCAAGAAGTCGCCCAAGTGAAGACCACGATTTTCCGTAAGGCGAGTGTGCGTGAGCCGCAGCAACGACATCTGGTCGAGCATGATGAATCGCGGCGTGAATACAAAATGCCGCACGGTTGACGGGCTGAGACCCGTAGACGACATCACCGTCATGGTTGACCAGAATCAAATCGCTAACAGACATGTAGCGAAAACTTTTTGCAAATGGATTCACCCAAAAATGATCGGTGAACTCTGGGTCGCGTACCGTGATATGACCTGCGACGCCTTCACCGAAACCGAGACGACCAAAAATGCGCATCGCGCCAGCAAGTTTTTCTTTGCGGTGCCGACGCTCTTGTTCGAATGTTTCAAATTTTTGTGGCCCAAGTTGAGCAACAACTTTTGGCGTCAGTTCGATGCCGTCAATTATTTTTTTCGTAGCTGATGATTGTTCAATGATTGCCATAACTTCAGGTTACGACAATGCAAGCAGCGCCGCGTTCACGAGTTGCTCAGGAAGCAGATCGAAAACGCCGTATAACTCGGCGATTGTGCCCGATTGGCCAAATTCGTCAACGCCGACAGGCACCGTGCGTGCCCCGTAAACCGAGCCCAGCCAAGCAAGAGAGTGGCTGGCCGCATCTTGCACCGTGAGAATTGGTAGGCGGCGTTCTGATTCTGAGAGTAGAGCGCCAAAGTGGCCAACATCTTTTGTTGTGACCCCGTGTCGGGTTGCATTTTGTTGAGCGTTGCGCCAGCCACGGTAAATGCGGTCGGGAGAACAAATGTCAATCACGACGGCATTGACCCCGTCTGCTTCAAGAAGTTTTGCAGCAGCGAGTGCTTCTGGCACAACACTGCCAGTAGCCGCGATTATTAAATCAGTCGGTTGTGTTGTATCTGGCGGTTGGTGAAGTCGGTAGCCACCCGCTAAAACATCGGCACGCAATGCATCTGCTCCACGGATGGCCAAAATATTTTCAAACGGTGTTTGATCTATCGGTCGTGTTGAAAGTCTCAAGTACATGCTGTCGCCATCTTGTGTTCCGAGTCGTTCAAGACCATTGCAAAGCAACCAGTCAAGTGAGCGTGCGTAGCAAGGTTCTGCATATGTCATGTTCGGAAGTTCCATTCCGAGAGAAGTCGTGACCGTACTTTGATGTGCACCACCTTCTGGGGCCAGAGTTACCCCAGACGGAGTGCCAATCAAAATAAATCGTGCACCGTTGTAGAGCGCATAGATCAGCGCATCTAGTCCACGACAAACAAAAGGATCGTAGACAGTGCCGATTGGCAGCAAGTGCTCGCCATGCAGTTCGTGTCCAAGACCGAAGGCATGAAGCGCAAGAAATAAATTCATTTCGCTGAGTCCGAGTTCGACGTGACGACCCTGGGGTCCTTCGTTCCATCGCAACAGACGGTCATCACCCAAGTAATTTGGTTGCTCATCAGAACTGAACACACCGAATTTGTTGATCCATCCACCCAAATTTGTGCTGACACTTACATCTGGTGAAGTTGTAACCATTCGCTCAGCCAATTCAGGTATCGAACCAAGACCAGTTAGTAAACGTCCGAAAACTTCTTGTGTTGACAATGGTTTTTTGCCAACCGCAATGCCGACTTCAGTTGGGATGTTTAGTCGGGGCCGATTAGAAAGTTTCTTGTTGTTGATGTCGCCACCTACTGCACGGCAGACACGATCTTCTTCGGAGTCGGGGTTGAATTGATCCCACTCGGTTTCGAGGGTCAGACCGTTTCGCAGTCGCAACTCATCAATTTGAGTTTCTGAGAGTAGTGCTGCGTGGTTAAGTGGGTCACCAGCAATCGGCAAACCCCAGCCCTTAACTGTGTAGGCGAAAACAACGCTTGGCTTGTCGGTGACCAAATCACATTCGCGGTAGGCGTCAAGCAACATTTCAATGTCATGACCACCGAGGTTTTGCACGAGCGGGGCAAGGTTTTCGTTACTGATGTCATTTATGAATGCAACTACTTCTGCTGGTGCGCCGTCTAAAAACTTGGCGCGCAGTGCTGCGCCATAAACGGCGAACAAACTTTGATATCTCTCATTTGACATGTCATCGATATATTTTCGTAGTGATTCGCCGCCAGGTTGTGCAAAAGCAGCTTGTAACTTGTGGCCATACTTTGCTTCGATCACATGCCAACCTGCATCAGCAAAAAAGCCCGCAAGTTTTTTGATTTTCATTCCTGGTACGACGCGGTCAAGACTTTGTCGGTTGGCATCGACGACCCACATCACATTGCCCAAACCTTGAAGTGACGGATCAGCAATTGCTTCCCAGATATTTCCTTCGTCAAGTTCAGCGTCACCAACCAACGCAATGAACCTTGCGGCTGGTCGGGGAGTGAAGTGCGCATCAACGTAGCGACGAACCATTGATGCAAAAAGTGGAGCAACTGCGCCGAGGCCGACTGAGCCGGTCGAGAAGTCGGCAACGTCCGGATCTTTGGTGCGACTTGGGTAACTCTGCAAACCGCCGAGCGTGCGCAGACGCTTGAGGTACGACTTGTCAAGTTCGCCAGTTAAATATTTGATTGCATGAAAAATTGGCGAAGCATGTGGCTTCACCGCGACCTTGTCGTCGCCATTGAGGTGACCAAACCAAAGTGAGGTCATAATGCTGACAACCGATGCACTGCTGGCCATGTGTCCGCCAACTTTCACATTGAACTCTGCGTCACGTCCACCTGGTGCTGGTGGTATTTCGCGCTCTCTGTTGGCGTAGTCAACCATTCGTACAGCGAGCCACAACACTCGTTGTTGAATTCTTTCAAGCACAGCGATGTCTGCGAGATTTTCATGACCGACTGCGCTTTTGTTCATCTGTCAATTATGGCTTATTGTAAAGAGCCGTGGCTAAGTCTCGAGAACTCGCACCACCAGAAATGCCGGCACCCGTTGCCCAATATGCGCACGGCATGCTCGTCGCGGCTGGTTGTGAGTTCATTTTCACTTCTGGGGTCGTGCCGACAATGCGCGACGGCAGTGTGCCACCGACAATTGGCGAACAGGCGAATCTCGTCTGGCAAAATATTTCAGTAATTTTGGCAGAAGGTTCAATGACGATTAGTGATGTCGTTTCGGTGACGACATATGTGGTCAATTCAGCGGATCTTGGCGCGCAGTTGAAAATTGTGATGGCGGCACGAGATGCGGCAATGTCTGGCCACCGCGCAGCGAGCACGCTCGTCACAGTTCCTGCACTGGCTCGACCAGAGTGGTTGCTTGAAATTTCAGTGGTCGCAGCGAGGCAGCCAAACTCGTAGCCTTGACACTCGAACTATGAGTACAGATAAAACAACCGATTCAGGAATTGAAGTAGAGGCGCTCTACACCAAAGAATCACTTGCCGGTTTTGACGAAAAAGTTTCACTTGGCGTGCCAGGTCAGGCTCCATACACGCGCGGTGTTTACCCGACGATGCATCGTGATCGGCTTTGGACGATGCGCCAGTATGCAGGTTTTGGTACTGCGGCCGATACGAACGAGCGATTCAAGTTTTTGCTCGACGCTGGTCAGACAGGTCTATCGTGTGCGTTCGACTTGCCAACACAAATGGGATACGACAGTGATCACCCGCGTGCCGCAGGTGAAGTAGGCAAAGTTGGCGTGGCGATTGACTCGATTGAGGACATGCGGGTGTTGTTGGCCGATTTGCCGCTGGACAAGGTGACAACATCAATGACGATTAATTCAACTGCCTCTGTGTTGTTGCTTCTTTATGAACTAGTCGCCGAAGAACGCGGTGTTAAGTCAACTCAGATTTCTGGGACAATTCAAAATGATTTGTTGAAAGAATATATTGCGCGTGGAACCTATATTTATCCGCCGCGACCGTCAATGCGAATTATCACGGATATTTTTGCATATTGCGCCAAGCATGTTCCGAAATGGAACACAATTTCTATTTCTGGGTATCACATTCGTGAAGCGGGGAGCACTGCAGTTCAGGAACTTGCGTTCACTTTGTCGAATGCAATCGCATATGTGCAGGCGGCAATTGATTCAGGGCAAGATGTAGATGATTTCGGACCAAGATTAAGTTTTTTTTGGAACGGTCACAATAATTTTTTTGAAGAGGTCGCAAAGTTTCGTGCGAGTCGAAGAATGTGGCACACGATAATGACCAAAAGATTCGGCGCAAAGAACCCCGCTAGCGCATTGATGAGGTTTCATACCCAAACGGGTGGCTCAACTTTGACTGCACAACAACCGCAAAACAATATTGTTCGTGTTGCCGTGCAAAGCATGGCTGCAGTCTTGGGGGGTACTCAAAGTTTGCACACCAATGGATTTGATGAAGCATTGAGTTTGCCTACTGAAGATGCGGCTCGCATTGCGTTGCGAACACAACAAATAATTGGCTACGAGAGTGGAGTTACAGATACACCTGATCCGCTTGCTGGTTCGTATTATGTCGAGTCGTTGACTAATGAAGTTGAACGGCTTGCGTGGGAGTACATCGAGCGCATTGAAGCGATGGGTGGTGCTGTTGCGGCGATTGAATCTGGTTTTCAGATGGGTGAGATTGAAGAGGCTGCGTATTCGTATACGAAATCAATTGATGATGGCTCGCGCGTGTTGGTCGGGGTTAATAAGTTTGAAGTTGAAAATGATGTGCGCCCAGTGCCGACCAAGATTGATCCAGAACTTGAGCGAAATCAGATAGCGCGGGTTGCGAAATTGCGCGCAACGCGAAATCAAAGTGAAGTCACTGCGGCTCTAGACAAGTTAAAGAGCGCGGCACAGGCGAGCGACAATATTTTGTATCCGATGAAAGATGCATTACGAGCCAACGCAACTCTTGGCGAAGTTAGCGATACTTTACGCGAAGTCTTCGGGGTTTATCAGCCGAGTTAATCAGCTACTTATTCAGGCAATTAATCAATTAGTTATATTTGTGATTTTTAATGGCGGTCGTTCAAGAACTGGCGCTTCGCGTTGCGGGTGACCGAGATAGATCATTGCTGTGATGTGCGTGCCCTGTGGAAATTTACAGAATTCAGCGACATCGTCGTTGGCACCTTTCGGGCAACTTGACCAGAAACTCGCAAGACCAAGAGTTGTTGCGCCAAGCAAAATATTTTGAATACCCGCTGAAACGGCGTCGCGATTTTCTTCGGTGCGCAACTGCGTGTCACCAGGTTCGGTGCCAACGATCAAAATGACTGGAGCGCGTTGAAACTTTGTGCGAGCCTTTGCAACCCGCTCCGGCTTGTCGCCTTCGCGAGCCATCGCATCAGCGGTGCAGTTGCTTAGGCGTTCGCGGGCGTCTGCAGTCACTGCAGCAAACTTCCACGGAAATGTCATCTTATGATTAGGTGCCCACATCGCAAGTTCACAAAGCTTTTCGAGTGTGCCACTGTCTAGCGCTCGATCTTTGTCGACCATCATGTCGGTGCGACGTGACCGTATTAGTTCTCTAAGTGCCTCAAAGTTCATTAGCCCAAAATCTAGTGCAGGATGTGGGCACGAACCCGCGGGTGAAAAAGACGGATTATTTTTGTGACGCGATTTAACTGTCGTTGTGTGCGATCGTTGCGCGCAGAAATTATCTCGCCCAGACTCTTGATTGCGGTTACTTTTTCTTTGCCAATTTTGTTGCTGTTATTTAGAGCGGTTGCGAGCCTCAGCAGAAGGTCACCACGTTCGTAAACTGCGGCGATCAATGCAAACTTTGCGACACACGACGCGTTGGATTCAGCAACTTTCTCCGGAGAGAGCATGAACAGTGCATCGGCGAAAGTTGCCTGACCAACCCCATTGAACTGGTCTGGAGACCAACGGTAGATGTAAGTAAAATCAATAAACTCAAGACCAGCTTGACGCAGATAAGTGAAGATTTGATCAAAAAGGGGTTGGTCCAAGTAGAGCTCACAGAATTCAACTTCAATATCAATTGCGATCACTGACGTTAGTGACTTTGTCGCTCCCTTGAGGACGTCAAGTTCAGCACCTTGAATATCAAGTTTGATCACATCGAATGATTTTCCAGTTTGATCTCTGACATCGTCAAGCGTCAAACACTCAATTTTCACTTTGTTAACGATGTCGTTGCGTTCAGGATCTTGAAATAGATTGTAAAATTCCTTATTCGGGGTGTAAACCGACGAAGCCATTGGCTTTCTGCAGAGATTCAAAGTGACTTCGCCCTTGGAGTGCCAAAGTGCGCGTTTGATCAGTGTTTGAGAGTTGTATGGAGAATTCGATTCGGAGAATGTTAATTCGCCAGATGAGCGAAGATCAGGTTCGACTGCAAAGTAATCAATATATTTTTGAACGGCAGTCCATCGGTCATATACACCGTTGGCGGCACCAACATCAAGCAGTGAAATGTTTTCGGCACCAACAATTTCATTAATTAATTTTGCAACAACTTTGTCAAATTTTGATGTTGCGATTTTTTTGATTTCATTTTTTATCATGTTGGTTTTAATTTGCTATTTAGTTTTTGTGGAGGGCCGAGTTGAGGCCGCCCCAAGAACCTGTGCGTTGTGATGCTTCGACAGCGCCAGTTTGGCTGTTGCGACGGAACAATAAATTATTCGCTCCAGAAAGTTCTCGGGCTTTGACAATTGTCGCATCAGGAAGTTTGACGAGCGTGCCGCCAGTGACATAAAGACCGGCTTCAATGATGCAATCATCGCCAAGGCTGATGCCAAGTCCGCTGTTTGCGCCAAGTAGACAACGCTTGCCGACACGAACGACTTCTTTTCCGCCGCCTGAAAGAGTGCCCATAATCGAGGCGCCACCGCCGATGTCAGAACCGTCGTCAACGACAACGCCAGCCGAAATACGACCTTCAACCATTGAAGTGCCAAGTGTGCCGGCGTTGAAGTTGCAAAAACCCTCGTGCATCACTGTTGTGCCCGCAGCCAAGTGGGCGCCGAGTCGCACGCGTGAGGCGTCAGCGATACGCACTCCAGATGGCACAACATAATCGGTCATTCGCGGAAACTTGTCAACACCGTGAATCGTCAGATGTTCACCGTTGCGTCGCAAACTGTATGCAACTTCATCGACTACGGAAATTTCAACTGGTCCGATTGATGTCCATGCAACATTTGTTAGCAAACCAAACATTCCATCGAGGTTCATTGAGTTTGGCAAAGCCAATCGGTGCGACATCAAGTGCAGACGCAAATAAGCATCAGGCGCATCTTTGGGGGCGACACTTGTGTCAATTGAAATATTTATTGGCACGAGCCCAACACCACGACGCGGGTCAGTATGTGACTCGGGCAAAGACGAGAGAAATTCTTTTGGTGCGCTCTCGCCCCATCCAAGTCGTCGAAAGAAAACATCCAGTACCGAGTCATTGGGCGCAACTGTGGCTATGCCAATACCCCAAGCGAGTTTTGCAGA
>CAMCZA010000013.1 GCA_945885515.1 Ferrithrix thermotolerans DSM 19514
ATTGTTCGTTAACACCGTGCGGTTCAATTTGACCGATAACCGAGCCATCGTGTCGCGGCCCTCATAATTTTGCGGAAACATAATTACATCTGGTGAATCTCCGCCGTCAATAATCGTTTTCATTGCGGCAGAAAGCGCGACACCTGGCAACTTGCCCGCGAGATCTCCAGTTGCGTAAACCTTTGTTGCTCCGTGCTCACCAAGTGACGCGGCAAATGCGCTTGCATCGCCACCAACAAATGCGGTGACCTTGCCCGAGAGCGATCTTGCCTTGGTTAAAAGTTCGAGTGTGCCAGTTGTTACAACACCGTTGACGCCTTGTGCGAAAACCCAGATGTTATTAATTGTCATAGTTTTGCCTTCTACTTGGGGATTTATTTCAGATCAACTTTAAATTTTCTAGGAATGCAACAATCTTGCCAAACGCTTCACCGTCGTCTTCAATTACTTCTCCGGCTTTGCGTGCTTCGGCTTGCGTGACATTAACAATTTTCTGACCAGCAGCAGCCCAACCAGCTGGCGTGACAGCAAGATCGGAAGCAGTAACTACATCGAGCGGCTTCTTTTTGGCATCCATGATTCCTTTGAAACTTGGATACCTTGGCTCAACAACACCAGCTGTAACGCTGATAACTGCCGGCAGTGTGCATTCAACTTCGTCGTAACCAGATTCGCTTTGGCGATCAACTTTCAATACCGAACCTTCAACTTTTACTTTCTTGGCAAAAGTTACCGAAGGCAATCCGAGTACTTCGGCAATTTGCTCTGGCACGGTGCCGGTGTAACCATCAGAAGATTCAGTGCCGGTGATAATCAAATCAGCACCACCAAGTTTGGTAACTGATGCCGCCAAAACTTTTGCAGTCGTGAGCGCATCTGATCCAGCAAGTGCTGGGTCACTGACAAGCAAACCTTTTGCGGCACCCATCGCCAAAGCGGTTCGCATTCCAGAAGTTTCACCGTTTGGTGCCATCGAAATGATATTTACTTCTCCACCACCAGCAGTTGCAACAAGTTGCAAAGCCATCTCGACGCCATAAGCATCAGACTCATCAAGAATTAATTTGCCTTCACGCTTTAACGCATGTGTCGAAGCGTCTAACGCCCCTGGACTGGCTGGATCTGGAATTTGCTTAACGCACACGATGATATTCATGACTTATATTCTTACCGTTAATCCCACCCACAACCACGCAGAAATCTCCCCGCAATTCGCTGATACCGTAAATGATCTTGCAGATCTTGCTCATTGTGAACTCGTTCGCATCGTCGGTTACTCCGCGTAACACCGTGGCGGTGCACCAATACTTGTCGCGCCACCACAGCGTGCAGGTCGTTGAGACCAACGAGCGCGGTCACGCCACACGGTTCGCTCAAGATGCAGCTCAGCGGGGCGTTGAAATAGTCGTCGGTTTCGGTGGAGATGGAACTTTAAATGAGGTCGCAACAGGCTTGGCCGAAAGTAACACGGCCCTGATGATGTTGCCTGGCGGGTCAACAAATGTGTTTGTACGCAGTCTCGGGGCGTCAAATGATCCGGTCATTGCCCTTCAGCAATTTAGTGCTGGTCTGGATCATGACAATACTCACCCCATCAGCCTGGGCCGAGCCAACGGGCGTTATTTCTGTTTTCACGCCGGAATCGGTTACGACGCGGCAGTTGTTGAACTTGTCGAACGGCGGGCGTCTCTCAAGCGGATAGTTGGTCAGCCGTTGTTTGCGATTTCGGCAATGCAAGCCTGGTTCGCAACATACGACCGCAAGTTTCCACACTTCAATGTTGAAATCGACGGTCGAAAAATACCCAACGGCTATTTCACGATTGCCCTCAACTCAAACCCGTACACATTTATCGGCAAAAAGGCTGTCAACTTGTCATCGGCTGCTTCGCTAGACAAAAAACTTGTTGCGGTGACTTTCAGAAAACTAACAACCCCGTTGATGATGCGAACAATATTGAATGCGATTCGCACCGAGGGGATCAGCGTTTCTTCGGGTGTTGATATTCGGACAGATGTTGAAAATATAAATATAAGTTTTCCGAATCCGTTTCCATATCAACTTGACGGCGATTATCTCGGCGAACAAACTTCATTACATATTGAGCATCGCCAAGACGCACTGCGCCTCGTCAAACCAATAATTGTCTAGCGACTACCATCAATAATCATGGTAAAACTTCGTCAAACTTGGATTCTGTGGTTCACGCTTCTAGCAATACCCGGCTCTGGATTTTTAAGATTTGATGGTTTGCCGTTCAGTTCAAAAATTGAATTTACTGGAATTGCGATCTCCTGTTGTGTTTTATTTTCAAGCGAGATCCGAAACCGTTTCGGAAGTGTGCTTTCATCAAATCATGGCCAAACCAAACGGTGGATCAACACAATCCTTTTTGCTGCAATCACTTTGAAATTTCTTACGTTTGTTATGGCACCGCTTGGCGACGGCTTTGAATCTTGCTACAGGAGCATCTATAACCCTCCAAAACAAGAAGTCCGGTGCGAGAAATCATTTGAAGCACCGTTCCTTGAATCTGACCAAATTAATCAGCTGGACCAGTTAACAAGAATGGAGCCAATTCTGAATTTTGGCTCAACGGGTGATTGGATAGACGGCGGTGCTTCGTACACCACATGGAGACTGCCATTTGTAAATGAATATCCGAGATTCGACGCACTTTGGCTTGACAGATTGCCATTTACTGCCAAGTTTGGATCTTTCATTGAAGCGAAGCGAGATGCATTTGTTCCCGTGCAGTTTGTCGGTGAGGTATCTGTATCAATCAACGAAAGTATTGTTTCTGCCAGTTCTTACAGCCAACCGGCGATCATTCTCGTGCCGGTTCCTAAAGGTTCCAGCAAATTTATTTTAGATTTCAAATTTGCGGATCTTGATGTTGCTGAAATCCCTGATAAGCAACCACCAGTTCGCGGACCGTGGGCGCAACTTCTTGTTGGCAAACCTATGTCGATGAAGTCGGCGATGTCAGGATTGACACTCAATTTACGTGGATGGTCGGTAGTCCAATCAAAAGCTTTGGCACCAAAAAGCTTTGAGGTTCGAAACGAGCGTGGAGATGTTCTGGGTAGCACAAAACCGTCAAAGCGCGAAGATGTTGCATTGGTGTTCAAAAATAAGATATTCGAAAACTCAGGTTTTAATTTCTCGGTTCCCGAAATTCATTCAGAAAACATGAACACAGAAGTTGAATTATTTGCAATTTACCCCGGTGGCAGCGAAGTTTCCATAGCCAAACTCGGTCATGCCGCGCAAAATCCCCTGGATATCTCAACAGTTGAAATTTCGCAACAAGCCAAATCGGCAGATACCGCCTTTGACGCTGTTTGGTTCTCAAACGATGAACTAGAAAAGTCTCCCTTGAAACCAGCTTCGATGAGACTTTCGAGAGAAGTGTCGTTGTTGTTCACGATGGTTGATGTCTTGGCAATGCTCGGAATATTTTTGTTGTTGGTCATTTCTATAGTCGCCCTAAAATCAAAACTTTGGGTAGCCGCAAGACTTTCAATTTTGGTTCTGCTTGGCAAATGGATATTTGATTTTTTACCATTTGACTGGTGGGGATTTAAATCCACTGTGATCCCGGTCTTGGTCGCACTACTGATTGGCTATTCGCTACGACGGAACAAGTCTCTAAATTTAATTGCAGTTGTGCCGGCTATTTTGGTGACAGTTTACGGACCGACCCTTTATTTGGCTCGAAGTTTCATGGGCCTCGCCAATGCGCCATGGTGGGGATTTCAATTTTTTCGTGGTCGTGACAGTGATTGGCTGGTAGCACAAGGCTATGCGCGAAGAATTTTTGTTGATACTTCGCTAAACGGTGGGGAAAATCTTTTTTACTTCCAACCCGCGACACGCTACTTAGTTTTCATTCAGCACCTATTATTCGGCGAGAACGATTTTCTTTTAGGCTTATTAATGGTATTCGGCTTGCTCACAGCCGCCGTGTTCGCCGCTCGTGAAACACTTAAATATTTAGTAACCAAACACGAGCAACTTCTGATTACCTTATTTATAGTCGCATGCTTCATAATATTCACGCAACAAATATTTTTTTCATTCGCATTTGCGCCGTCAAGTGAATACGCTACTTGGATATTTATTTTTATTGTGCTCGGATTAGCTATCCGAGGAAATATTTCGCAGCAAATAGCAATTGGGGTAACAATACTTGCTGGCTTGACTGCCCAGTTTAGACCGAATCAAGCCCTTGGGGCATTGTTCTTATTTCTACTTATTCAATTCAGTCTTGAATTTCGCAACAATAGTCGTCGGGTTTTAGACCGCATCCAGTTACTTATTGTTTTCGCAGTGACTATGAGCCTGAGTTTGATTCACAACATTTACTATGGCGGAGGATTTTTAATATTCTCAACTACGGGCTCAATGAACAGCGACTTTAGTTACTCGTCAATTCCTCAAATATTCAGTGACGAAGAAATTTCGGCGTTTTTCTGGTACAAATTGACCATGTTTTTTAACTTTGGATTGAAGCAAACCCCACTTTCAATTTCTTTCTGGATATTTGACATTCTGTGGTTGCTTGCAATCGCTCAAACAATCCGATTAAAGAATGTTAAGTCTCGATTATGGATAATTTTAATGTTTCCATTTGCTTATTTTGTCCCACAACTCCCATATGGAATTGAGAGTTATTACCCACGACACATAGTGGCAACTCACCTTGCATTTGGTTTATCTGGGCTTTACGTTCTGAGTCGACAATCACAGAAACACTTTGATTTAACTCGCGGCAATCACGGCGAGAGCGGTGTCGGGCACATTGGTGCAGATTCCGTCAACTCCCCAACTAATTAGCTCTTGCATTCGCAATGGGTTGTCACATGTCCAAGTGTTGACTTTTAATCCGTGCTTGTGAAAAACGATTACAAGTTGCTCGGATAGCGACTTAACCCAAGGGTGAATCGCGTAGTGCCCTTGGTCAGCCATCTGTTTGGCGACAATTTCAAGTTCTGCGTTGTCGATAGTCATCACCAGCCAAGCAGTTTTTAGTTGAGGCAAGATCTTTCGCACTGCATCAACCGTTTCACGTCGAAAAGATGAGATTAACCAGCGCTCAATTGAGCCACGTTGTTTCAAAAACTCAACAACATCAACCGTTATCTGTTCAGTTGGATCAAAATCTGGCTCACTCGGGTCGTTTTTAATCTCAATATTCACCCACATTGAACCGCACGCATCTAACGCTTCGTCTAGCGTCGGAATATGGCTTGGTAAATCAACTTTATTGGTGACGATTATTTTTCGCCCATCGCTCAACTTTGCGTCATGATGCACGATCAGTTCACCAGTCGCACAACGACGGACATCTAGTTCAACGGCATTTGCGCCTATTTGCGCGGCACGCTTAAATGCCATCGTTGTATTTTCTAGTTCGACCTTCGATGCCCCGCGATGGGCCATAACTTGGGTCACGCCCGCAGGCTACAAGAAAAGAGCTGCGAGATGCTCAAGATATTTGAAATAAAAAGAAATTAAAAATTTCCTTTTTCATTGCTAATGCGCTGATTGCTCTCTAGTGTGAGCGACAGATAACAACCGAATTGAATATTTCTTTAATGGGGAGTAGTAAATGTCTTTTCTCGCAACAAGCCTTGCCCTTGGATCAGCAGACTATTCATGGAGGCGAAGTGCTTCTTGTAAAGACACCGACCCAGAATTGTTTTTTCCTGTTGGTACAACTGGTCAAGCGCTGGTACAAATTTCTGAAGCCAAAGTTGTATGCGACGAATGTTTAGTTCGCGGAAAGTGTTTAGATTTTGCTCTTGAAACTAATCAGGACTGGGGAATCTGGGGCGGAATGTCAGAAGATGAGCGCCGAGATATTCGACGCCAACGAGCAGCCGAACGACGAAGTTCGCGTCTGCTGGCTTAGTTAAAATTTCGCGCGAAAACTATTCGCCGATAAAAGGAATCTTCAAGTCAACAACGGTGCCAGCACCATTAGTTGATATCTGTAATTCGCCAACTGAGTCATCAACTAAAGCCGACCGCATTGAAATTGTGCCCGCTAGTTCGGTTGTCACGAGTGTTCGCACAATCGAGAGACCCAGGCCAGTTGCCTTGCCGATGTCAAAGTCATTGCTCAGCCCACGGCCATTATCTGTAACCCGAATAGTCAGTAATTTGTCGTCGTGACTGAGATTGACCAGAACCGCCCCACCAGCACTTCCTTCAGGAAAACCGTGATCGACCGCGTTTTGTAGAAGCTCGAGAATCACAACAGACAACGGGGTGGCGATAGTTGCTGGCAATCGGCCGCCGTCGCCATCGACACTGAACTTCACTGGCCGATCACTTGACTGCAAGCCTTCTTCAACTAGTCGCAAAAGTGGTCGTACAATTTCAACAAAAGAAATGTCCTCTCCGGCCTCATGTGACAAAGTCTCGTGAACCAACGCAATCGTTCGAATGCGCCGCACAGATTCGGCAATTGCTGACACTGCTTCTTCACTTTGGAGTCGGCGAGCTTGCAACCGTAATAGCGAAGAAATAGTCTGCAAATTATTTTTTACGCGATGGTGAATTTCGCGAATCGTTGCATCTTTGGTCAGCAGCAACCGATCGCGACGACGCAATTCTGAAACGTCGCGCAGCAGCACCACCCCGCCAGTTACTACAAGTTGGCCCCCGACGCGCTTTAGCGTTGGAATTGTTCGGGTCAGCAAAGTCACCTCTGCGGTCTGCTCAAACTCTTCAACAACTGGTTCGCGACGCTCGTAGGCATTTCGTGCGGCTGTTTGGGCAACGCCAA
Source organism: Ferrithrix thermotolerans DSM 19514 (assembly GCA_945885515.1). Taxonomy (GTDB): domain Bacteria; phylum Actinomycetota; class Acidimicrobiia; order Acidimicrobiales; family Ilumatobacteraceae; genus BACL27. The sequence goes on from CAMCZA010000013.1 coordinate 6,797, forward strand.
GTTCTGCCAAACTTTGACCGACGGCATTTGTGCTCACGCCGACTCGGTGCATCGCCGAAACTGCGTTTGGTGACGCATAACGAACCCGTGCATCAGCATCCAGGACAATCACACCGTCGCCAACTCGAGGGGCAACAGTCGCATCGGCAACACGACCCTCAAAAGGAAACAAACCGGTTGAAATCATTTTCGTGAACTCGTCAAAGATCGTCAAATATGTTCGTTCAAGTTGGCCTGGTTTGCGTCCACTTCGAGTTGACCACTCGCGGGTCAATACTGCGATTACCCGATCGTCACAGCGCACCGGAATCGCCATCAGGCTCACGGGGTCTTGTTGCGACTCAACTTGAATTGCACCCGTAACTACTTTTTGCGAATTGAATGCTTGATCCAACATCGCTTGCTCAATCAAATCGGCACCCAATCCAACCAGGTCGGAGTCATAGAGAGTTTGTCCAGTTGCGGCCCGAACTTGTGCGGCGACTATCCACTTTTTGTCTGCAGTCGGCAAGTACAACAACATGTCGGCAAAACAAAAATCTGCGAGCATCCCCCACTCAGAAACAAGTGCACCTAGATGCGCGATTGCCCGTTCGTCGGTCGCACCCTGTTCATGAGCTATCTCAATGAGCGTTGGCATATTCGTTGCTCTTATTCTGCCCGATAGAGAATCGCCTCACCCAATATTCAGACTTTCACCAAGCGCTATCAAGCCATCAATGTCAGCAATATCAGTTTCAAGCATTGGCGCAGATGCAAAATTATCGGCGAAAGATACGACACGGTCAGTAAGCGCAGTTTGATGCTCAATGATCTGCGTCGTGGCTTGTGCATAGTTGGCAATCGTTGCCATCGTTTGACTCAAAAGATTTGTCTCAATTTCGATTTCGCTGCCCGTAAGAGTGCTGGCAAGTTCGCTCGTAGCCTCAGCATCGTTTCTGAACTGGTTCAAAACTTCGGCCTGTTTTAACAGGGCAGCACTCTTGAGTTCTTTGGGAATCACCCGATTGGCAATTGCAAAACTAGTTGTGAACTTACGCTCTTTGAGCGCAGTGCTCAGAAACTCGGCTTCACTAAGTGGAGCATCTTCAAGAGTTGTGACAACAACAAACGACGTTTTTGGATCGTGCAGTAACTGCTCGACATTGCGAGCCCGTTCGACAAACCCGATCTCCATTGTTCTAAAAAGCGTAAAAAAATCAGCGACATCTCGTAGCAGACCCTTGCCTAATAGACGGTCGGCGATTTCGTAAAAGGGTTTGGCTGCCAAAGCCAATAGTTGCCACTGCGAACCAGGTGTCAACAATTTAAGTAGTCGACTTGAAAAAAAATCTTGCATTCGTTTTGGAGCATCCAAAATTGTCAGCGCATTGCGCGATGGCGGCGTGTCGACAATGATCAGGTCGTATGCACCAGATGCATGAGCCTGGTATAAACGCTCAACTGCGATGTAATCATGACTGTGGACAAATCTCTCGGTGAGATTTTTATACAGCGAATTTTGTAACACGGTGTTTCTAGTTGCTTCGTCTGGAGCGTGACGAATAATCAGTTCGTCCCAACTCGCCTTGGTGTCGATCATCGCCGCGGCCAGTGTTCCGCGCAACTTTGTTTTACTGTTCTTAAAAAGATCAGCGGATATCTGCACCTCGGTGTTACCCAAAGCAGAAAGGCCAAGTGCATTTGCCAAGCGCTTTGCCGGGTCAACTGTCAATACAAGTACGCGCTTTTGGGTTTGTGTCGCAGCGAGAACCCCCAGCGCGGCAGAAACAGAAGTCTTACCGACCCCACCAGAGCCACAGACGACAACTAGACCGTCGCGCTGAATTAATTCACTAATCGCTGTCACGAAAGTTCGGCTTCGAGTTCAGATGACAATTTATTAACTAGTGCACCACTCGCCTCGTATGAAAAATCTGGAAGTAATAAAAAATCTTTAATCGGTCGCATCTCCGCTAGGCCACTTCGTAGCCAAGAAATATGGTGAGTCGCCAGATTGCGCCGAGCACGACCCAAATCGGTTGCCTGCAGCGCCAAATCAATATTTGATCCAGCTTTTTTTGTAAGGACTAACTTATTTGAAGCCAGATTGAGTTGGGCAAATACAACTTCTTGCGACTTTGTAAAAACCTCGGACGGGACACGATTGACGACTATTGCCGCAGTATCTACATTTGTCTTTGACTGTAATGCGGCAACTAAATCTATGGCTTCGTTCACTGCCATCTCTTCGCAGGTCGTTACGACAACGACTCCAGTTTTTTGCGAATCTTCAAGAATTTCCGTCATCCAAAGTGTTTGCTCATTGAGCGGACCAATCGGAACAAAATTGCGCAATGTCGTAGGGGCTGCGACTTGAGCAACGATGTGCCCAGTGGATTCGGCGTCGACAATCACGATGTCAAAATTGCCTTTGCGCACTTCGTAACAAAGTTTGCCAACAACGAGAACTTCTTTAACACCCGGTGCAGCATCGGCAACAAAATCAAAAATTCCGGCTAGACCCGGTATTGCCGCAATAAACGGCGTCTTTAGAAATATGCCGACATATTCACGCAACGCGTCTTGCGTATTCATTGTCATCGCCGAGAGATTTGGCGAGATCTCCCGTGGAACAAAACCTAGTTCTGTTGTTTGAAGTAATTTCGATAGCGCCCCTTTGGCATCCATCTCGCACAGCAAAACTTTTTTACCTTGGGCAACTGCCGCCCGAGCGAGCGATGCAGCAACAGTTGATTTACCGACGCCACCCTTTCCCGTTATGAAAAGAAGTTTGCGGTCTAACAAAGTCTGCAGTGTCAGCTGCCGAAGCCCATTTTGCGATCACCGTTTGGCGCACCGAACTCAACAAAGGCAATCTTTGCTGACGGGATTGCAGTTTCTTTACCGCGTTTATCTGTTAACCACAAGACCGCCGCCTTACCTTCGAGCGCTGCCTCGACTGCGGCGCGAGTTTTCGCATGCAGTTTTTCGTCGTCTGGCATTTCAAGAGAAATTTCTCGCGGGGCTTGCGTAACGCCGATTCGAATATCCACTTTGTACTTCTTTCGTTGTTGTTGTTGAAATATTGTTATTTAACTTGAGATCACACTAGACGGCGATTTTGTTTTATTTGAACTTTGATTAATTCACTTTGAGCTCAGCGCTAAATACTTTCTTTGGTTTCATATCTTCGGCAATCCGCTTGGCGAGTTGCGCAAAAATCAGCCCAACTTCAGATTCTGGAGCAATCGCCGAAATTGGTCGCCCGGTGTCTCCACCTTCGCGAAGAAGCTCAATCAATGGAATTTGTGCGAGCAGTGGAACCTTCAACTCGTCGGCGAGCAATTGCCCGCCACCCGAACCGAATAGTTCATAGCGCTTTTTGTCTTCACCGATGAACCACGACATGTTTTCAATAATTCCACGAACTGGAAGATTTACTTTGGCTGCCATCGCCGCCGACAACCGCGCAACTTTTTGTGCAGCCAACTGTGGTGTAGTGACGACAAGAACTTCTGCACGTGGCAGATATTGACTCAGGCTCAATGCAATGTCACCGGTGCCTGGCGGCATGTCGATCAACAAGAAATCTGGTTCATCCCAATAAACATCTGTCAAAAATTGTTCAAGTGCTTTGTGCAACATCGGCCCGCGCCAAACGACCGCCTGACCTTCTGGAACAAAATATCCAATTGAGATACATCGAACTCCCCAAGCCTCTGGAGGCAACAACATGTTGTCGATCGCAATTGGATCTCGATCGGTGCCAAGCATTCTTGGGATTGAGTAGCCGTAGATATCAGCATCAACAACGCCGACTTTATAGCCGGCCGCGGCGAGTGCGACTGCAAGATTTGTTGTGACGCTGCTTTTACCAACACCACCTTTGCCTGAAGAAACTAAAATCGGGCGAGTCTTTGATCCAGGTTGTGCAAAAGAAATCTTTCGGCCTTCTGAATGTCCTTGCGCCGGTGTGCTGCCAGCAGATGCTGCCGGGTCACCGTGGACAAGTTCGCGCACTTTGGCGCGTTCAGTATCGGTCATCACACCAAAGTTCAAAGCAACATCATTTACGCCATCGAGTGCGCGCAACGCGGTATTCACGCGCTGTTGAATTTCGTTACGAAGTGGACAACCAGAAATTGTCAACACAACGGTCAGGGATACTGCACCCGAAGAATTAATTTCAACATCACGAACCATTCCAAGATCGACGATTGACCGATGCAGTTCAGGGTCTTGCACAGGTCGCAGTGAATCAATTAACTGTTCAATACTCGGCAAAGACATAGTGGGTTTGGTTCCGATCAATTCAAGTTAAAAGTGCTATTAATTAACACTACGAGCATAGGTAGAATATCCGTTGTGGCCATTAAACCGCCGAGCGGAAATAAAGAACTCAATAACGGTGATTTCGCTGCGACCGTGTCAGCAATCACATCGGCGTTTGGTGACCCGACGCGACGAGCAATTTATTTGCATACCCGCGAAGCAAAAAATGGGGTTACCGCAAGCGAAGTAGCCGAGAAGTTTGAGCTCCACTCAAATGTTGCCCGACATCACTTGGACAAACTTGCTGCAGGTGGATACCTTCAAGTTGAAGTTTCACGAAACGATGGCGCTGGGGCGGGTCGACCATCGAAGCATTATCGCGCGACGAACCCAGACCAATCTCTCGAGTTTCCGGTTAGAAGTGACGACCTCGTGCTCTCGCTTTTGGGCAAGGCCCTAACTTTGCTTTCGCCACAAGATGCAACGGTGATGGCAGAAGAAGTAGGTCAGCAATATGGTCGTGCGATGGCAACCAACCTCAAGGGCTACGACGTTGCAACGACTCAGAGATCACTGCGCTCTGCGATGCAAGCAGTTGCTGATGCATTAACTGCGCACGGTTTTGCTGCTCACACCGATCAGCGCAACAATCAATTGCGAATCGTAAACAATCATTGTCCGTTTGGTGATTTGGCAATTGAGCACCCGGTCATTTGTGCTGTTGACCGAGGAATGGTCAAAGGAATGTTGACTGCGCTATACGGAGACACGAATCCTGAACTCTCGTCGTCTTTGCCGATGGGTGATACCTTTTGCGCGACAACTGTTTAATTAATTATTTAACTTAGTTGAAACTAGTCGCCCCAAAATCTCTGTTCTAAAAACGGGTCACCGTACATGTGATAACCGTTCTGCTCCCAAAAACCTGGTGCGTCGGCGTCGCAGAGTTCTAATCGACGCAACCACTTCGGAGATTTCCAAAAATATAATTGTGGAATTAAAAGTCGAACTGGCCCGCCGTGAATTGGCTCAATTTCTTTATCGTCGTAAGAGTAAACAACTAGTGAGTCGTCACGCATGATGTCGGCTAGCGGCATGTTTGCGGTGTAGCCATATTCGGCGTGACCCATCACATGAGTCGCGGCACTTGAGATTTTCGCTTGGTCAAATAAATCGCGCACACGCACGCCGGCCCAGTGCGTGTCGAACTTCGACCACTTGGTGACGCAGTGAATATCGGTTGTAATTTCTGTCGCCGGCAACGCACGCAACTCATCAAGAGACAAAGTGAACGGCTTTTCAACCAAACCGTCAATAGTCAAACTCCACTCGCCTGGTTTGTAACTTGGCACATCGCCAACATGAAGTACGGGAAACCGATCGGTCAGATATTGGCCCGGCGGAAGCCGCGACTGATCAAAACCTTTTGCCGCTAGTTCTTCACGATTCCGATCAAAGAAACCCATCGTGCAATTGTGCCTTAAATCTAGGCTCAAAACATCATCAATCAAAAAACAAGTTACATTTTGCGCGTGACTCTTTTTATAGTGCGCCATGCCAAAGCAGGAAAGCGCAGCGAATGGGACGGTGAAGACGAGTTGCGACCACTCAGCGAAACTGGTTGGGAGCAAGCTGAAGCGCTTGCAGAAAAACTTTCAGATCTTGCGCCGAATGCATTGATCTCGAGTCCTGCAACTAGGTGTATTCAAACCCTTGAGCCACTTAGCAAAGCCATGAAAATTAAAATCGTTACTGACAAGAAATTATTTGAGCACGGTGATGTCGCGAAAATGTTGGAACTTCTTGAAACAGTCGACGATTCAACGGTAATTTCAAGTCATGGTGACATGATTCCTGAATGCATTAAATTGCTTGAGCGACGCGGAATGAAAATTAAGTCAAAGCCAGATTGGCGCAAAGCATCTGTATGGGTTGTCGAACGTACAAAGCACGGCTTCGAATCAGCCTATGCATGGGCACCGCCTGACAAATAGTCGCCGCGATGTAAATATGCGCCGCAAAACTAGTCGCCACCCTTATTCTGAAAGGACGGCATTCACTTCAGCAACGATTGCATCAACAAAACTTTTCACTTCAGCCGGTGGATTTTGCGAGGCACAAATAGTCAACTGCTCGCGAGCGCCGACTGCGTCACCACCGAGACGAAATCGAACTATGCCCAGAAAGCAGTGGGCGTCTGGGTAGTTTGCATCAATTGTTATAGCCCGCTCAAGATCGTTGGATGCAGAAAGGAACGCGAGTTTTTTAATTTCATCTCCGGCACCGCGAGCAATCAGGGCTAATAGCCAAGCGCGATATGTAAGCGCCTCAACATTGTCGGGGTCCACCTCTAAAACTTGTGAATACAAATCGATTGCTGCTTTTGGATCAATAAAGTTTGTGGCCCTCGCTCTTGACAACAACGAGGCTGTTGAGTCTTCGATCCCGCCAGTTAGCGACTGCCCGGATAAACGCTGGCCAGATTGCTGGGCGACCAGCCAACCAGAACCAACAGCGACAACAATAACTATCAATAGAGTCAGCAAATTTTTGCGTAGCCGAGTGAATTGCGTTGCATCGCGAGGGGTTTGTAAAACCGTGCTTGTTGTTTGTGGAGATTCAATTTGCTTAATGACTTCTGCTGTTCGGGAAACATAGTCACTGCGTAACGACCGATAGTCATCTTGATCCAAATCCCCGACTACAAATTCTTCGTCAAGTTCGCGAATTGAGTTCAATAAAAATGTCCGCTGGTCTTCGAGGCTGGATTGATTCTCGTTGGCCATGAAATTAACTTTGCCTTGACTTTGCAATAGATTCAGCGAGGGCCTGCTCAACGATCTTTTCATCTTGTGCACTTGGAGCACTCGGTTTGTTTTTACGCGAGCGAGAAAAGGCTCGTATTAAAAACCACAACGAAATAATTAGGGATGCAACTGGCAACGACCAGACGAGTGAATCTAAACCGGTTGCCCGTGGGACCAACAACACTTGCCCACCAAAACGCTGTTCGATATAGCTGATTATCTCGTCGTCAGTTCGCGTGCCGGTGCTTACTTGTCGAGCAACCTCTAAACGAATTGCTTGGGCTGCAACTGCCTGAGATACAAAAACACTCTCACCCGAACAAGTTGGACAGGCCAGATTAGATGTGATTGAGTCGATTCTGTCTTGTTGCGTCTTTGCGGACCCTGACCGAGTAGCGCCAATCGCCAGCAACAAACCGACCAACAAGAACATCAAGAGCCAAACTGATTTATTTTGCTTCATTAGCCAAACTCATTTCGCAATTTATCCAGTTGGGCTTCAAGTAAACCTTCACTCAGCTCGCCTGTGACCCTGAGTCGGACCAATCCATTTGGATCAATGATCCAAGTTTCAGGAACACGGGCAACACCAAACGCAACTGCGATCGTGCCGTTGTCATCTTTTAATTTTGGCCAAGATCCGCCATTTTTTGAAAAGAAATCTCGGACAGCGGAGTCGCTGTCGTCATTTACAACCGTATACAACTCGGCGCCATTCTCATTCGTGGCCTCACGATTTGCAAAGTCAACTAACAGATGATGCTCATTGATGCACGGAACACAAGTTGAGTTGAAGAAATTTAGTACAACCCACGAACCTTTGCGGCGTTGCAACTCAAATGGTTGATCATCAATTGTTGACCCGACGACCGAAGGCGCGGGCTGCCCAAGTAGCGGCGACCTTGCGACCAATCCGTCACTTGGCTTCGAGATGAGTAATACCCAAAGCAACAGCACCAAAATGAGCGCGACAACACCGGACACGATTTTGACAAGATATTTGGAGAGCATGTTCACAGCGCGTTCTGCTCGGATGTTGGCACCAGAGCGCTTGTGGCCTCTGTCGGTCGGCGACGACGACCAGGAAACGCAGCGAGCACCGTACCTAGCGCCATAAATCCCGTACCTATCCATAGCCAAGTGATCATTGGCTTGATGAAAACTTTGATTCGCGCCGTGCTTGAATTTTGGCGAACAGGTGGTTCGAGCGTCAAATAAATATCGCTTGTGAGCGAAGCCTTAACAGATGGAGTACCGACATTCATCCCGATTCGGGTGTACTTGGTAATTGCCGGTTCATAAGTTTTTTCGCGATCAACGATTACACGCGCTTTGACACTGATGCTTCGATCGTCACGCACTTCTATGACATCGATCAGTTCAAAGCTGTGACCCGCGAAAAATGCAGGTGTGCCAGTGACAAGTGAAAGTTCTTGGCTCTTGCTGTAACTATTTGAGGCACCGAGCGCAACTGCGATCATGATCACACCCAAGTGCACGATCATGCCGCCGTTTGCTCGACCTACAAGACCTCTTAATCCTTGACGACGAGTTGCCAACACAACTTGACGCATTGCTGCGCCACTTGATACTCCACCGAGAGTGAAAGTTAAAAGTGGCGCCAAGCCGTAAGCACCGAGGGCGAGACTCGCCACGAGTGCCGCGATTCCACACCATGCTGGCCAAAACAATCTTGTCTGCAAAGTTTCAGCCGATGCCTTGCGCCACGGCAGCACTGGTGCAATCGACATCAACGTCAGCAGAGCGATGCCGATTGGAACAGTTAGTCGATCAAAAAATGGAGCACCAACTGCGATCTGCCGATCTTGTAGTGCTTCAATAATTAATGGAAACACCGTGCCAAGTAAGACAATAAATGCGAACACCGCGAACAACACATTGTTTGCCAAGAATGCAGCCTCGCGTGACAACGGTGAATCAATTATTCCTGGGCTGCGTAACTTGTCGCCGCGCCAACCGATCAGAAAAACCGAAACTATTAATACGACCGCAAAAAATGAAAGAAACCACGCACCGATACCACTCTCGCTGAAGGCGTGAACACTATTTAAAACACCTGAGCGAGTCAAGAAAGTTCCGAGAATCGTCAAACTAAATGTCGCGACCAGCAGCGAGATATTCCAGACGCGCAACATTCCACGACGCTCTTGCACCAACACCGAGTGAATGTATGCAGTTCCTGTTATCCACGGAAGAAGTGATGCATTTTCAACCGGATCCCATGCCCACACTCCACTCCATCCGAGCACTTCGTAGCTCCACCAACTGCCGAGTGCAATACCAAACGTCAAAAATCCCCACGCAAATAATGACCAGCGTCGGGTCGCAAGTAACCAACCCTCGCCAACCCGCCCCGTGACTAGCGCAGCGATTGCAAATGCAAACGGCACGGTGACACCGACATAACCGAGATACAAAATTGGTGGATGAAACATCACCAAAATATGATTCTGCAATAACGGATTCGGTCCGGGGCCGTCTAAGACTCCTGGTGCACCTGCCGCAAACGGATTTGCAGGAACAAATGAAACCAAGAAAAAGAACGCTAAAACGATCATCATTACCGCCATCGCCCACGCCGCAAGCGACTCGTTCATTCGCTTGCGCATCCAAAAACAAACCGCCAGTGTGTACCCGGAAAGAATCAGAACCCACATCAAAATCGAACCTTCAAGTGCGCTCCATACGGCTGCAAAGTTGTAAAGCGGAGGTGTCGACCACGAGCCAACTTTCTGGACGTATGCAAGCGAAAAATCGCGAGTGATCATTGCATATTCCATTACTGCGAAGGCACCAACTGCAGCAGCAAACGCGAGAACTGCGAACCGTGAAACTAATCGGATAACTCGCGGTTCGTTATTGCGCACCCCAGTTATCGCGGCAAACGCACCGAACACTGCCCCGACAAAACCGACGAGCAGTAAAGCGCGACCGATCGTTCCGGCTACCCCTGCACTTGCGAGCACGCCGCGCTCCCAGACTCTTCTAGTCGATCTTTATTTTTCGCTTCGTACTCATTTGAGTGTTTGACTTCAATTCGATTTGATTCAAGTTTGCCGTTCACGAGCCGACCATGCGCAACAACCGAAACGCATTCTTGAAACACTCCGCCAGGATCTCCTGAATATTTGACATCTAAAGACTTTCCGTTGAATACAAGCGTGAAATTAGTTGTGTTACTCACCTTTGCCAGCGAACCCTGCTCAACTGTGCCCTGCACACGCAGTCTGTTGGTTGTGTCGCAACCTGAACGCACTCCGACTTCATCAACATTGCAGTAGTAATCGATTGCTGAAGATAGAAACTGCGTAACAATGACCACGCCGCCAATTCCAACAAATGACAAAATAATTATCGGCATCCATCTTCGGCGCTTAGGTGCCTGTGATTCTGGTCGTGGAGTCAGATCCATGGTTTGTGTTGATCTTCAACGACTTTTGCAGAACTTTTAGCGCGACGCAAAGTGCCAACTGCAAATAACACGATCGCAGCAACAGTAATAATGTATGAAGCAAAGATGAAGCCAGCGTCTTGCACTTAGATGCTCACGCTTTCATTTTGACGCGCAAGAATCGCGGCGTCTAATCCACTCTGGTTGGCGAGATCACTGAGCAACATTGTTCGTTGACGATGCAGAATAAGCCATACAAATACGAGAGTGAACCCGACTACGCCAGTAAACAAAGTGAACAACATCAAGCCGTCCATTTTGACATCACCATTTGGATCTAAAATAGTTGCGCGTTGGTGCAGACTGCGCCAAAAAACGACGCTGAAATGTACGAGTGGAATCTCAAGCACCGCGAGCAACGCGATTACCGCCGAGCGTCGTGCGCGTTGTTCAACTGATCCATCCAGACGACGCACGGCGAGATAGCCGACGTAGGTCACGAGCAAGAATGCTGTCGTCGTCAGTCGCGGATCCCATTGCCAAAACTCTCCCCAAGTAAGCCGACCCCACAAACTGCCGGTAACCAGTGTTATCACCATGAACATCACGCCAACTTCTGCAGACGCCCCAGCCACACGATCAAAACCCAACGAATGACGCTTGGCAAAAATATAAAAGGCTGATGCGATCGCAGTCACGATGAACGCAAGATACGCAACCCATGCCGACGGCACATGCACATACATAATTCGAACTGACTCGCCCTGCACAACATCTGCTGGAGTAAATACGAGTCCACTGATTAAAACCCATGTCATTACTATGATCGTCAAAGCGCCGACGATACGAGTCGCCTGAGTGCCAGTGCTTGAAAACTTTGGCGCTGATTGTGACAACATTAAAATTGCTCCCTATTTATTGCAGATTCAATTTACTATTCGTCGATCAACGGTCCGAAAGCCAATGATCCACCAACTCCGAATACTGCAGCAAAAATTGTTAATAACCCAACCCATGCCCAACCTTCGGAAATTTCTGCTCCGCTACTGCCAAGAGCCGCTTCTGTGGCTCGGGTTGCAGCAATGAGAACCGGTGCCACTACTGGCAATAACAACAATGGAAGCAAAGTTTCGCGACCATTTGTGCCCGCAGTGAGACCGCCGTAAAGCGTACCGACGAAGCCCAATCCAGTTGTCGCGCAGACAACACAAGTGACCAACAACACCACACCGAGTGCCGAAACTTGAATTTGATACAGCAAAAATGCGGCGCCAATGAGCACAACATCAAGAGCAATTAGTTGCAGAGTAAGTGCAACTGCCTTGCCGAAAAAAACTGCCGAAAGATCGATGCCTGCGACCCGCAGCGAATCAAGCGCAGAGTCAGATGTATCAATCGCGAACGACCGTTGCACAATTATAAATAATGAAAAAATTGTTGCGAGCCAGATTAAGCCACCGGCAACACGCTGCAAAACATCGTCATTGTCAAGAGCAAAGGCGAACATGACCATGATCAGACCAGCAAATGGCAGAACCTGATTTGTCACGACTCGGCTTCGTGCTTCAATTCGTAAATCTTTAATAAAAACAGCGCTGGCGACACGGCGCTTTGCAGTTTTGATGGCAGTTTTTTTCACGCTTGTTTCACCGTTCCAGATGTGACGATCAAACTGCGTGTGGCAAGTGCACTGGCTCGTTCAATTTCATGCGATGCAAAAATAACCGTCGCGCCTGCATCTCTAGCCGCACGAAGTGTTTTGTCTAATTCATCACGACCTTGTGCATCAAGTCCGGCATGCGGCTCGTCTAATAGCCAAAGTTGTGCGCGACGCACGATCAGCGATGCAAGCGCACATCGGCGACGCTGACCAGCAGAAAGTTTTGCTACTTGCGTCTGACTGAGTCGACCCGACAAACCCATTGCGTCCATTGCTTGATCTACATCGTTTCTGTTTGCACCGACTAGTCGCGACCAAAACAACATATTTTCTAAAACTGTGAGGTCTTGAAACAATCCATTTGCATGACCCAGCAAGCCGACACGCGATCTAACAGCCAAGCGATCAAGTCGCAGATCACAACCTAAAACATTTGCTGAGCCACGAGCAATCGGCAACAGACCAGCGCATGCACGCAACAAAGTTGTTTTGCCCGCACCATTTGCGCCTTGCAATAAAACTATTTCACCAGCATTGACCGAAAAAGTCGCGCCTGCTACCGCAGGAAAATTATCGTAAACAATTACAACATCGATGAACTCAAGAACTTTTTCAACAGTCATCTATTCGCCCTTAAACTTTGCTGGGCGTTTTTCAATAAAAGCACTGCGACCTTCTTCAACATCGCTGCTTGCCCACGCCCGATCTCGAGCCCACTGCACAAGTTGATCGATTTCTGGCGCTTGAGATGAAGCATTTAGCGCTGCTTTATGACCAGCAATCGACAACGGAGCAAGCAAAGAAATTTCAGTTGCCCAACTAATTGCGTCGTCAAGATCACCTAACCGATGTACCGAACCGAGATTCGCCAGTTCGGCGCCTGAATAGTTTCGCGCTGCAAGCAACATCGCGCGCGCCACTGGCCACGAACACTCGCGCGCCAAACGTTCAACTGTCCAATGGTTTACAACTAATCCAAGGCGAGCAGCCGGAACACCGATGATGCTTTGCGCAGTCGCAACACGAAGATCACATGACATCGCAATTTGTGCGCCAGCACCCAATGCGGGGCCGTCAATCGCAGCAATCGTGACAATTGGCGATGTTGCAAGTTGCACTAAAAACTTATGCAATGCGTCAGTGAATTCTGTTTCGCGAACCCCCGACAGATCTGCGCCCGAACAAAATGCCGGCTTGGTTCCGGTTATCACTACTGCTCGGGTTTCACGCGCGACGGCTTGGTTTAGCGCATCTTCAAGTTCAACAAGTGTCTGTTGATCTACAGCGTTTCTACGCTGTGGTCGATCGATTGTCGCCACCAGCACAAAGTCGCTCCAACTTAGTTTCACCGCCATCGACATCCGCCCAATAACATAAACACAACAGTATGGATTCTCGCACACAACACAACAAACTGAATAACAAAGTAGTTACTGCGCTAATTACTGAGCCCGTTACAGATCCGGTCCTTGTAAAGCGAGAGTTGATTTCAAACTGGGCTAAGCGGGCTAGTCGTTTGGGATATTTGCTTTTTGGTGCTTCAATGCTCGCAGTTATTTGGGGGCTGGTGATTAACTTCACACAAACTGTCAGTCAGATTGCTTCAACTACTTTGATCGCTGGCTGTGTTGTTCTTGCACCGGCGATACTTGTGCAGTATTCGGTTAAAGCCGCCGTGCGTGACGAACGAGAACGCGGAATCTAAAACGCCTTAGACGAGTATTTAGCGTTGAGGTAGGCTCAGAATATGTCGCACGCAAACGAGCATCATCCTGCGTTCGAAGAATACTGTGAGTGTCTATTTGAACTGGATGAAGATCAGATCGAATTAATCCAAGCGCGGATCGCTGACCGTTTGAAAGTTTCGCGTGCATCAGTATCGGAAATGATAAAGCGCATGGAGTCGGCAGGGCTCGTCAACTTAAACGGTCCGAAAATCGCTCTCACTGAACAGGGCGCGGCACTTGCCGAAGGTGTTGTTCGTAAGCATCGTTTGGCGGAGTGTTTTTTAATTGATGTTCTTGGCTTGCCTTGGTCAACTGCGCACCACGAAGCTTGCAAATGGGAGCATGTCATCACCGACGAAGTTGAAGTCGCACTTGCCAAGATGCTCGGCAACCCGACAGCCTGCCCACATGGCAACCAGATACCCGGATCCAAGCATCAGAGCGTGATGTTGACGCCGCTCAACACAATTAAAGTTGGCGACTCGTTCATTATCGTACGAATTTCAGAAGAGTTAGAAGAGACCGCTGGTGTGCTTGACATTCTTGAAACAAACGAGATGTTTCCTGGCCGACAAGGCGTAATAACAAGTCGCGCAAAAGATGGTGAGACAAGTTTGTTGATGAGTGAATCTGCTTCACCTAACTCAACTGTTGTCAGTTCGTTCATTGGCAGTCGGCTGCTTGTCACATCTCGCAAATAATTCATTTAGTTACCCGTAAGGTCTAGATATGAAAACTCGTTATTTTTATCTAATCTCTTCAATTCTTCTTGCTTCAAGTTGTGCCACGACCATTAATCAATCTGCTGTTACGACAGTTGCGTCAAGTTCTGAACCAATAACTCAAGTAACGATCAACAGTCAATTAACAACTGATGAGTTGCTTAGCGAATTATTTCTAGCCGTCGAAGATCTAAGTAAATCAATGCAAAAAACTGAACGCCGACAAGTATCTCAACAACTTGCACGAGTGGTTTCTCTCAGTGATGCAATTCGTCCAAAAATATTGACGACTAGCGAACAACTTGCATCAGATTTTGATCGCGTCATCAACTTGACGAAAAGTGCAGTCGAACGCAACCGCCCTGCCGATGCTGACAAAGCATTGCGGTTTCTGCCACTGATTATTGACTCACTTAAAACTTTAAAGTGACAGAGTTACTTCGCGTCACTTAACCGCTTGCGAATTCCGAGTGTTGCCACTAAATAAACGAGTGAAGCTACACATGCAATAGAAGCAACAATTGCAATCGCTATGCGGATTGGAAAAATCTCGCCAAGCAACCCAGTGGCGATGCTGCTCGACCCTGTCATCAACATTGCTAATCCCATATCGCCAGCCAGTATTCGGCCACGAATGAAATCAGGAGTTGAAGTCTGAAGTCCATAAGTTGCCATTGTCCATTGTGCTCCACCACCGATATGTGCCAGACCGATAAAAATTACTGCAAGCAACAAACTTGAACTGACGCTTGCCGCCAAATACATCAAGCCCCAAGCCAGACCTGTCATGCCGCAAAGAAGTAACAGGCGAGACATGTTTTTTCGTGCATAGCGCATCAAAAGAAACGGCCCGATTGCCGACCCAACACCGCGTGCTGCAAGTAACAATCCGCTCCCACCATCGCCTGTACCAAAAGCATCAATCGCAAGAACTGCAAGTTGGCTCACCGCACCAGCCCCAACTGCAAACGTCAATCTTGAAGCCATCAACGCCAAAATAATTTCGTGCTTCTTGGCGTAATTTATTGCCTCGCGCATGTCTTGAACCGGGCGAATTGGTTCGCGATTTTCGGTAGACCTTCGCTCTTGCATCGGAGCCTTAATTAGCCCAACCAAGCAAGCGCAAACTAGAAACGTCACAATGTCTGCAGAAAATGTTGCAGTTCGTCCAAAAGTTGCAGAAACCAAACCCCCCAGTGCGGAACCGATGAATACCATCGCACCCCAACTCGAGCCGAACAGAACGTTTGCTTGGCGCAGTTCTTCATCGCTTCTAACCAAATTCGGAAGCGCCGCACCAAACGCAGGAAAAATTGCAGCAGACAAAGAAGAGATGACTAATTGTGCTAAAAACGCCAACCAAATTCTGGATTCGTTTGCAAACACAAATCCGATACCGCAAATTGCTTGCATCAACGAAATCGTGATTATCGTTTTTCGCCGATCAAACTTATCTACTATCGGGCCGGCAATCGGCGAGAAAAAAAATGAGGGCAAAACATATGCCGCGAATACAAGCGAAACAAGAAACGTCGAGTTTGTTGCGTCTTTCACTAATCCAACAAGCGCAACATACGTTAAGTAGTCGCCGATAACCGAAATGTTCTGCGCAATCCACATGTTGCGAACGTTCGCATTTGACCGAAGAACACCTTTTGCTTTGGTCAAATCATTTCTTTTGGCAATGGCTCACTGTGCAACACACTCAGTTGTTTCGTAGAGCGGGTGAGCGCAACATACAACGCCCGTAAACCATGCATCTGCGCCGCCACGATCTTGGCTGGCTCGACCACAATCACTCCATCAAGTTCAAGTCCCTTGACCACACTTACGGGCACAACTGTGAGCCCGGCTTCGATGCCAGAAACCCCAGCGCGACCATGAGCTATCTGCGCCTTTTCTAGTGCCGCCGAAATAGTTTCAGACATCGAATCAGGGCAAACAATTGCAACATTTCCACCACTGAGTTCGGCGACCATTCTCTGCGTATCTTTTATGAGACTGCTAAAAAGTTCGTCGACAGTAGTAGCAATTATTTTTGGTGTCTCTTCGCCTTCACGAACCGAAACAGGCGAAATTTGCAGTGGCGCAGCAGATTTCAAAACTCGAGTTGCGAGCTCCATTATTTGGCGCGGAATTCGATAGCCAACCGTTAGTCCTATAATTCGCGACGGATTCTTTTTCGGCAAATGTGCCAAAACTTCCTTCCATGAGGCAGGAGCGTGCGCCGATGTTGCCTGGGCAATGTCACCAACAATTGTCATCCCGCCATTGAGCGATCGCCGTGAAATCATTCGAAGTTGCATCGGTGAAAGATCTTGTACTTCGTCGATCACGATGTGGCCATAGGTGCGAACTTCGTCTGCGTCGTTGATTCGACCGTTTCGGCGAGGCTTTGGTCCGAGTAGTGATAGTGCTTCGTCTAGCACTGCAACATCGGCGTCACTGAACTTGGCTTCTGTCAAAGACTCTGCTCGTTTACGATGCAACGACTCGTATTCTTCTTGAGTGCAAACTTTTTGAGCAGCAAGTCGTAACAAAGCTTTTGAAGAATAAAGATCATGCAACAATTCTGCTGCCGAAAGAACTGGCCAGATGTAATTTATTACTGCGCGAAATTCAGGCAGATCATGCAACACAGATCGCATCGTCTCAATGTCAGAATCTGGATTTCGGCTTGAAGCAATTAGCGATGTGATAATTTC
>CAMCZA010000014.1 GCA_945885515.1 Ferrithrix thermotolerans DSM 19514
CCGTTAGTTTTGAACTGAATCTCCACAAACGAGGAAGTGATCGCAATCTCAAATGCATCACAACTAATGCCAATTTGGACTGCACAACTCCAGCCAAAACAACTTTAGGATTTGGTGAAAGTTTCTCTAATACAGATTCAAGTTTTGATTTGGGCTGAGTTGTAGGTAAACCAAAATTAATATGCCGACGATATTCAAGTAATTCTTGCTCGCGTTCAGTTGCGTTTATTAACGTATTGGATTCTGCTGATTGCAAAACAAAATTAAGAGCATCAACATATATATGGTGATTCCAGATATCTGTTGCGAACAGTAGCGATGCTTCGTCGTGGGTAACAGGCAAGAGATGTTGCCAATTCAAGTCAAGTTTTGTTATTTCAACATCTTGATAATTCTCGACAACGAATTCAGCAACTTTTAATCGCATATGCAGCACTTGTGCAAACTGTTGAAACCACGCCCCAACAACAATTCGCCAATAGCGCAAAGGATAGACAGTGCCGTGAAGTCGATTGAGTTCACTGGCTAAATCTTGAAAAACGGACTCACTAACTGATTTAAACGCCTCAAACTCTTCATCCGTAACTTTTGACAAAATCTCGGGAGATTTGACCAAAGTAACTTGAATATTTTGATCATCAACGAAAACTTTGCCGTCGACACCAATTCCATCAATAACCACAACTGACTTTGCGTCTCGCCAAAGCTCGGGGAACGGCCCAGTAATCAGATGAGTTCGTGTCACACAACCACCTATAACAATCGAATAATAAAGTGGAGACGATGGGAATCGAACCCACGACCCCCTGCTTGCAAAGCAGGTGCTCTAGCCAACTGAGCTACGTCCCCTTGAGACCAAGACACACTAACAGCGAATAAATCGTTCTAACTCACAGCAATCATCGGGGTAACCTCGCTGTATGGTTGGCGAACTTTTATATGCATTTAGGATCATGCGTTTGCCACTTTTGGACGCTGGCGGTCAGGCAATTGGCAAAATTAACGACATTATTGTTGTTGCGGGTCGTGGCACTGAGGCACCTCAAGTGCTTGGCTTTGTCGCCACGAGTCAACGCAGGCGAATTTTTGTCAGCGCTACTCGCGTCGGCACTCTCGATAACTCAGGCGCACGACTTAAATCTTGGGATATCAACCTGACTCCGTTTCGCACTCGCGCTGGCGAACAACTTCTCGGCAAGGACATTTTAGACAAACGCCTTGGCGATGAAATTGTTAGCGATATCGCCCTCGTTCATAAAACCGGTAAGTCTTCAACTTGGCAAATCACAAAAGTGCGCCTTTCAAAACGCGGTCTACTAAATACAAGATCGGGCCATCGACTGGTTGACTGGCAAGAAATCGCGCATATGTTCGCACCTAAAACCGCAATTGATGCCGAAGCTGCTCGACTTCGCGATATGCACGCCAGTGATGTCGCGACAATTATCCGCGCGTTGCCTCCTGAGCAACGCAGACAACTTGCTGACGCGATGGACGACGAACGTCTGGCCGACGTGCTTGAAGAATTGCCCGAAGATGAACAATTGCGTTTGATCGAAGGTCTGGATATGGAGCGTCTCAATAGTGTGTTCGACGAGATGGAATACGACGACCTTGCAGACTTGCTGGGTCAAATGGGTGCCGATCAACGAACAAAAGTTTTAGATGCAATGGATGATGAAGATGCAGAAACAATGCGTCAATTGTTGTCTTATCCAACTGGCAGTGCTGGCGCAATGATGACGCCTGACATTATTGTGCTCGGACCTGATTCAACTGTGGCCGATGCACTTGCTTTAATTCGCGATCCTGAGCGACTCGTATCGATCGCAGCGCAAGTTTTTATTGCTCATGCTCCCCACTATCCGCCAACTGGAACATACATCGGTGTTGTCAACTTTCAACGGCTACTCCGCGAGCGACCAAGCATGACTCTTCGTCATTGCGTGGAAAATGAGCCGACTATTGATCCACTGCTGGCAGAACGGGAAGTTGCCGAACGACTTGCTTCATACAACATGTTGACCGTTGGCGTTTGTGATGCCAATGGCCGCCTACTTGGTGCGGTCACGGTTGATGACGTTTTGGACAATGCACTTCCTGCTGACTGGCGTCGCAAAATTCTTCCACGCGATCAAACTAATCATCAAATTTCAGAAAATATTAACGATGGGCTGCTACATGAATTGAATGGGGGACGCAATGAAACGCCGTGAAGACCTCGGACGGCCGCGCAACCAACCAAAAATTGGTGTCCAATATAATCGCAGTGCATTTGGTGAATTTGCGGAGGGTGTCGCACGGCTAATGGGCACCGCGCGATTTTTGGTAATTCAATCAGTCTTGGTACTGATTTGGGTTGCTTTAAATATTTCATTTATTGCATTTCGTTGGGATAAATATCCATTTATTTTATTGAACTTAATGTTCTCAATTCAGGCCGCCTATGCAGCACCACTTATTCTGTTGGCGCACAACCGACAAGAGTTGCGCGACCGCGAACAAGCAGAGATTGATCGCAACGTGGCGATTCGCACTCAAAATGATGCCGAATTTTTGGCCCGCGAAATTGCCAGTGTTCAATTAGCGCTTTCAAATGTTGTTACATCTGACGAACTTGCTCAGCACATTGAGCGAATAACTGACGCACTGGCAAAGTTGAAAGGTTCAACTGCACTTACTGCAACGACCGATTAGGTCTAGGCGATGTTGGTCAAGTTTGAAACCAGATTGCTTAGCGATCTGAAGAAAAGTGGCGTCAAGGTTTAGTTCAAGTGCTTCAGGGATTCGCACATCTCGTACATCGCCACATTTAGAACAAACCAGGTGATGGTGATGTCCAAGAATGTCATCATTAAGTTCATATCGGGCTGTTTCATCGGTACTAAACACTCGTTGCACCACACCGACATTTTCGAGAACCACAAGATTGCGATAGAGAGAACTTTGTGCCAAAACCTTTTTGGTACTGCTAGCTCGTTTTATCAATTGTTGAATCATTAATGGGCGGTCGGTCGCCGCTAAAACAGTGACGATCAGTCGCCGCTGAGATGTATAACGCTGATCGTGCTGATTGAATCTGCGTGTGGCTTCTGCATGCACATCGCTTGATCGCTGATGAGACGCTGACACACCAAGCAATATATCTAAGCTCTGACGAAGGCGTGTAAATTCACCCCAGAGTTAATCGTTTTTGTCAGCAAAGAAGAATTCGGCAACGAATCCTCACCTAGAACATGTGCCCCAATTGCTTTTAGTTCACCACCAGCAATAGCGTCAGCGGTTACTGCAGCAACTACTCCAGTCACCTGACCAACACGCTCAGCAACTCCAACGACATCAACCAATCGGGCACCGTTTTTCATTCCACGAACTTCAACGCGAAGTCCACCCATTCCACCTTCGGCTTGAGGTGGGATCAACATTGGTACTCGAGAGAACACACGGTCTCTTCGAGTCGCACTAACTCGCGCCGAAACACGATCAAGTTGCGGAAAAGCGCGCTTAATCAAAAGTGGATCTGGTAACTCGCCGCGGTAACAGTCATATGCGCCAACCGGCTCTGGAAACCAACAAAGCTCTCGCCCGCTTCCTGCTGGACGACGCAACCACTCACCTTCATGCCAACCAATTGCTTGCCCCGACAGTGCTCGGTGATGTTGTCGTGCGCACTCTGGCCCGCCGGTGCCATGAAGTGCGATATGAGCTTCGTCAATCGTGTCAAACGATTCTGCAAGTTGTCTGACCAGTAACCCAGACATGCCAGGTGATGACGCCGCACCAACAATCAAAGTCGCATTGTGGGCACTCGCAAGTTTTGAGAGCGACAACAGATTCAAACAATCAGCAATATCATCACTCGTTGAAACTACCGAAACACCAGCACTAATTAATTCGCGAGCAATCGCCAGATGCGGAGAAGGTCCCGCCAGTACAACAACCTTCAGTGAGCACAAAAATTGTCGATCAACAACAGTTAGTTTTGTTTTTTCATCACCTAATCGGGCTACTAAACGCTGTGCCACAACCTGCTCGCGATCACAGATATAAATCTGTGAATGCGAAAAAAAACGAAGGGTTTCTGCGACGCGAGAACCAACTACTCCAGCGCCAATTATTCCAACAAAATGACTGGACACTTACTTTGATTCGTTAACTTTGCGCCAACCGCCCTGTTTGAGCGCTCCAGAACCTTTGCTCTTGAAACGAAGGACTCCTGCAACTGCGCTAGCCACACTGACCGCTAACAAAACTCGCCGCATGAATTTCATTGTTGTACCTCCGTGGGGCTAACAAGAATCGAACTTGTGACCTCATCCTTATCAGGGATGCGCTCTAACCAACTGAGCTATAGCCCCGATTTGATTCGAGGAACTTGAAAGGCTACTGCCCTGATTCACCTGCCTCAACTACAGGATCATTGATGGTTCGAACCTCTTCTTCAAGCACGGTTACCCGTAATCCGCCAACGAGGTCTGTAATCAAATTGAAAATCGTTGCCATTAATACCCACAATCCGGTGAACAAGATCACCAAAAACAACCCCAAGACCCAGACATCACCGAAAAGTTTGCCACCATCAAATGAAAAAGTCTCCCACCCAAACGACTCCATGAAATTTTCAACATTATCTATAGTGCCTGTTGATTTGGCAACATTCCACAGCAGCACAAGCGTAATTAAAAGCACAAAATATAAAACCAGATGAAAGGCAAGACCAACTTTAAAAACTGACCAAGGATCAATATCTCTGATAACACGCGAAACGCGACGAACGCGTGGCCGGTTTTTTGCTGACTTTTGTGAAGAGTTCACCTTTTCAGTGTAGGCAGATGATTCGCGTGAGTTGTCGCAGCAAATGAATTTCGCAAAGTGTTGTGATAGTCAATAGTTACTTGACAATATTCATCTGTAGATATCACATCAACTATTTCGGCATCACTATTTTTAACAAACTGCCCGACTGAATCTTGACCATAGATCACACACGCAAGCGCTACTGCATCGGCGGAGTGCTGCGCTTGTTGTGCATCAATAACCAACCCCGCTGAGTGCACCAAACCCCCAAGAGTGAGACAACCAAGGGTGATTGCAACTACAACAAACAACACGGCTGAACCGCTCTCGTTTTTGATAAACCGTGCTCTGGCGAAAATAATTAAATTTCGTCAGTAGCCAAGATTGGTGCAACTGACGCAACAACTTGCCCAGCGCCAAGACTCATTATGCGTACACCAGTGGCGGCCCGTCCTTGGCTTGAGATCTCTTTAACTGGAGTTCGAATCGTTGTGCCAGACGAAGATACAGCAACAATTTCGTCGTCGTCACCAACCATAAACGCCGCTACGACGTGACCTTTTTTGCCGGTGATCTTTATACCTATCATTCCGAGTCCACCACGGCCTTTGCGCATGAAATTGTTTAGTGGTGTCCGTTTGCCGTAACCAGACTCTGTCATCAACAATAATGAAGATCCGGTTTTTGCGATGTCCATTGACACGACTTCATCACCTGCACGAAGCCGCATGCCACGCACTCCGGCAGCAGACCTGCCCATTGGTCGCACTTGTTTTTCCGAGAATCGAATCGTTAAACCATCTCGGCTGATGATAAACACATCGTGTGTACCGTGTGTTTCAATAACGCGGATCAACTCATCTTTTGGTCGCAGTTTGACGGCAATTAAACCATCTCGACGAGACGAATCATATTCATCAAAAGCTGTTTTTTTAACTTGACCTTGTTTTGTAACGAAGAATAAAAACCGCTTACCCGGAAACTCGCGCGTATCAATAATTGCTTGAATCGTTTCGCCAGCCTTCAACGGCAAAAGGTTGACAATCGGAATACCTTTGGCAGTGCGTTCACGCTCAGGGATATCTAGTGATCGAAGTCGGAATACGCGACCACGGTTTGAGAAAAACAACAGATACGCGTGCGTCGTCGTGAAGATCACATTTCGAACTATGTCGGCGTCTTTCATTTTTGCACCACTAACACCACGCCCACCACGACTTTGAGATCTGAACGAATCAGCAGAAACTGATTTGATGTACTGCGCTTGGGTCATTACTACAACAAGTTCTTTGTCGTCTACCAGATCTTCAATGCTCAACTCGCCGACATCCGCTGTAATTTTACATACTCTCTCAGTTGCAAAAGTCTCGCGCACAGTCGTTAATTCTTTGGAAATTACCGCTCGTAATTTTTTGTCATCTGCCAAGATTGATTTAAGTTCTTTGATTCGCGCCTGCACATCTTTCTGTTCGGTTTCAAGATCAATGCGTGACAACCGAGTCAGTTGTCGAAGTTGCATATCTAAAATATCAATCGCTTGGCGTTCACTAAACCCAAACTGTTTACCCATCAACGCTGCTTTAGCGGTGTTTCCATCTTCGCTACCACGAATAACTTTGATTACTTGGTCAATTACATTCAACGCTTTGAGGCGACCTTCAAGAATATGACCACGATCTTGCGCTTTAGCCAGGCGATATTTGCTGCGCCTTGTAATTACATCGATCTGGTGACGAACATAACCGGCTATTGCATCTCGAAGATTGATGGTTCTTGGCACACCATCAACGAGTGCAACCATATTCACCGGAAAACTAGTTTGCAAAGTTGTCAATTTAAACAAGTTGTTCATTACAACATTTGAGTTGGCGTCACGCTTGAGAGTAATTATTAAATTTGTTTGCCCACCCGATGAGTTGTCGTTGACATCAGCGATGCCGTCAAGATCTCCACCATCGACAAGTTCTTGAATCCTCGCGGCGATCGCCGAACAACTCGCTTGGTATGGCAGTTCGGTAACAACGATTCGCATTTGATTGCGTAGGCCTTCTTCAATCGCAACTTTCGCTCGCATCTTGA
Organism: Ferrithrix thermotolerans DSM 19514; assembly: GCA_945885515.1. GTDB lineage: Bacteria > Actinomycetota > Acidimicrobiia > Acidimicrobiales > Ilumatobacteraceae > BACL27. The sequence goes on from CAMCZA010000014.1 coordinate 6,877, forward strand.
TGCTGCCTCGACCGGTCTTGTAAGCATCGTTGATTCCGGAGCGACCAAGAATCAGCCCACCAGTTGGAAAGTCTGGACCTTTGACGAATTTCATTAGGTCGGCAATTGATGCATCTGGGTTATTGATTAGGTGCAATGTTGCATCAACAACTTCGCCGAGATTGTGCGGCGGGATACTTGTCGCCATTCCAACAGCGATACCTTGCGAACCATTGACAAGTAAGTTTGGAAACCGCGCAGGAAGCACTGACGGTTCTTCAGATGTGCCATCGTAATTTGCAATTAAATCAACGGTGTCTTCGTCGATGTCTGCAAGCAGTTGCATTGCCAATGGGTGCAATCTTGATTCTGTGTATCGGCTTGCTGCTGGACCAAAGTCTGGCGAACCGTAGTTGCCGTGAAAATCGATTAGTGGATGACGCAACGAAAACGGTTGGGCCATTCGCACGAGTGCGTCATAGATTGCTCCATCACCGTGTGGGTGATATCGCGCCATCGTGTCGCCGGTAACGCGCGCGCACTTTACAAACGGGCGATCTGGACGAAAACCTTGTTGGTGCATATCCCAAATAATTCGACGGTGTACCGGTTTTAAACCGTCGCGCACATCTGGTAACGCTCGTGACATGATTACCGACATTGCGTAATCTAAAAATGAGCGCTCCATCTCGTCTTGCAATTGCACAGGTTGCACACCAACACCAGTTGCCAGAGGCAATTGCGCAATACTAGAGCTTTTACCTGCTGATTTGGTCTGTTTATTAGAAACTTTGCCGACCGGCTTCGCTGGTGATTTATTAGAAGTTTTCTTGCTCGACTTATCAGCCGACTTCTTTTTTGGTTTTGTGTGGGGTTTTTTTGCTGCCATGAATTGTGTCGTCCTATTTGAGAGTGGTTTTAGAAGTCAAGGTTGCGCACATCGCGTGCATTCTTTTGAATAAACGCCTTACGGCTTTCGACATCATCACCCATCAACACACTCATCACATTCTCTGCTTCAGCAGCTTCTTCTACATTTACTTGCAACAGTGTTCTGGTTTCAGAATCCATTGTCGTGCTTCGTAATTCTTGCCAATCCATTTCGCCGAGACCTTTGAGGCGTTGGAACTCTTTTTTGTGATTGGAATTTGCCTTCAAAAATTTCTCTTTGGCTGCTTCGTCTTTGAGATAAGTTTTTTCTTTACCGATTTCGGTTGAGAACAACGGTGGCTGGGCAATATAGATAAAACCACTTTCAACCATCGGTCGCATCTGACGATAGAAAAAAGTCAACAGCAATGTTCGAATATGGCTTCCGTCGACATCGGCATCGGCCAAAATGATCACTTTGTGATAGCGCGCCTTTTCGGCGACGAATTCGTCGTTGCCGACTCCACCACCGATTGCTGTAATCAGCGCTTGTACTTCGGTGTTCTTCAACATCTTGTCAAGACGGGCACGCTCGACGTTTAAAATCTTTCCACGAATCGGCAAAATAGCTTGCCGTTGCGGATCTCGCGCATCAACAGCGGTACCGCCTGCCGAATCACCTTCAACAATGAAAAGTTCGCTCTCTGCAGGATTACTGCTCTGGCAGTCCTTTAATTTGTCGGGCATTCCGGCACCAGAAAGAGCTGTTTTTCTGCGAACGGCGTTGCGAGCATTTTTTGCTGCTATCCGGGCCTGAGCAGCGGCAACTGCTTTTTTAATAACTCGATTGGCTTCGGTTGGATTTTCAAGCATCCACTCTTCAAGTTTTGTATTTGTTTCTTTCTGAACAAACGAGCGAATTGAAACATTGCCGAGTTTTGCTTTTGTTTGTCCTTCAAATTGTGGTTCACGCAACTTCACGGTCACTATCGCAGTTAAACCCTCACGAATATCTTCGCCCAAAAGGTTCTCTTCTTTTTCTTTTAGCCCACCAGACGAGCGTGCATATTTATTTACAACCGAGGTCAATGCGGTTTTAAAACCTTCAACATGCATTCCACCTTCGACGGTTGAAATTCCGTTGGCGTAACCAAAAATACCTTCGTAGTATCCCGTGTTCCATTGCAGGGCGATTTCTAGAGTCTGGTCGGCTTCACTTGCTTCGTAGTGGGCAACTTTATTGAATAGCGCTTCGCGAGAAACATTTAGGTGTTTAACAAAGTCAATGATCCCACCTTTGTATTGATAGACAACTTTGTCTTTTTTGTCCTTGCGTTTATCTTCAAACACAACTTCAAGATTGCGATTCAAAAACGCAATCGTCTGCAACCGCTCAAGGACGGTACGCGCAACAAATTCAATTCCTTCTGAGGCAAAAATCAACGGGTCAGGCCAAAAACTAATAGTTGTACCGGTTTCAGTTTTAGATTTTGTAGCGCCCTGCTTTTGAATTTTCGTTTTAGGAGTTCCTCCGTTAATAAACTCTTGTCGATAGCGAGTTCCATCTCGATCAATTTCTGCGATTAGTCGCTTTGACAATGCGTTAACGACACTTACGCCTACGCCGTGCAGTCCACCAGAAACTTTGTAGCCCTCACCGCCGAATTTTCCTCCCGCGTGCAACACAGTAAGTACGACTTCAAGCGCGCTCTTGCCTTTGTGCGGGCCAGAAGGATATGGGTCTACGGGGATGCCACGGCCATTGTCATGCACCGAGCATGAACCGTCTTCGTTCAAAGTCACGGTGATGCAGGTGCAGTAACCAGCCATCGACTCATCAACAGAGTTATCAACGACTTCCCAAATTAAGTGGTGCAAACCGTTCAGCCCCGTTGAGCCGATATACATTCCGGGTCGCTTCCGAACTGGGTCTAAACCCTCAAGAACTTGAATATCTTTGGCGGCGTATGAAGCAACTACAGGTTTTGCTGAACCACTACTTTTCTTGGGTTTAGCTTTAGTTACTGCCATTTTTGAGGTACCTCTTCAATTAAAATTATCTAATTATTCTACTATCTAACCGTTGGCACGACCTGACTTCACTCGGATATCTATTCCGCTAATTGTTGTACCTGTGTGGTGACTCAAAGTTGTGCAAATGTCACGCTCAAGAAACTTCATATGGGTTGACCATGCTGGGTCGTCTACTTCTATTAACAACCGACCTCTGTCAAGTTTGATCGGTGAAACATGTTGTGCAACCTGTTCACCGACTAATTCTTTCCATAGGCCAAAGACACCAGACACTGTGTCAATATTCGGTGAACCAAGTCGCTGCAATAACCGATTAATTTCTTCTCCTAAAAATGTGCTGTGGGTTTGGTCTTGTTCTGAAGGATATTCGTCGTCGCCTGAGAATTGTTTGTTGTTAATGTCGCTCATAAAGACTCAAGAACAGTACCGGCTTGAATTCTCACGCTTCTGCCAATGTGTGCACCCAACGGCAATTCGGATGCAGTTGTGATCAAAACCTGCCCAACTGGAAAATGATTGAGCAACGCACGAGCGCGATCTGGGTCAAGTTCGGATAACACGTCGTCTAAAACAAGAATCGGAATCTCACCAACGCTTTGACTGATAAATCTGTGCAGTGCGAGACGAAGCGCGAGCGCCAAGGTTCTTTGCTCGCCTTGTGATGCGTGCGTTCTTGCGGCGAGACCATTTATTTCTAGATCAACATCGTCGCGATGCGGGCCAACAGTTGTGACTAACCGACGAAGGTCTTCGCTTCGGGATTTTTGGAGCGCCTGCTCTAAACCATCGGAGAGCCAAACTGGCTCATAATTGACAATAACTTTGCAGTCGCGTTGAGCAAGTTCTTGATATGCGTGCAAAATAAATGGTGTGAGTTGAGAAATTAAATTAGCCCTTGCCTCGCCGAGTTGAGTTCCGAGGCCGATGAGTTTCTCATCCCAAAGATCCAACATCGAGGTGACTGCATTGTTAACTCGCCCACCGGATTGTTTAAGCACCGCGTTTCGTTGCCGAACAACACGGTCAACTTCAAGTCTCAGCGAGTCATACTTAATTGCGAAAGCAACAAGGGAGTCGTCCATAAAGTCTCTACGAAGATGCGGGCCACCTTTGACCAAATCTAAGTCGTCAGGAGAAAAAACTGTTGTCCTGACCATTCCTAACAAGTCACGGGTCTTGGGCAACTTAACACCGTTGATCAAAACTTGGTTGCGCCCCTGAGTTGTCAATTTCGCTTCAATCAAGATTTCTCGCTTATCATCATGGCGAACTTTCGCTCGAACAAAAGCGGTGTGTGTCGTGTCGCGGATCATCGCTTCGGTTGGCACACCGCGAAAACTTTTCATCGTTGAGAGATATCCAAGTGCTTCTGTCAAGTTGGTTTTACCTTGACCGTTCGCACCAATTATCGCGGTTACCCCGGTATCAAAATCAATTTTCGCATTCGTATAGTTACGAAAGTCGCTGAGTTCAATGTTTTGTAAAATCACGTCAGGTTGACGCTAGGCAAGGTCTGTTGCAGTCTTGAGTTACGAGCAACTATGTCGTGAGCCGTTGCGGCATCACAAGATACAAGTAGTTGGTGTCGCCAATACCCCGTAAAACCGCTGGCTTAACCGGATCGGTTGATTCGATAGTTATTTCGTCGCCACTAATCGCGTCAATTCCGTCAAGTAGATATTGCGAGTTAAAACCCACCGTAATTTCGTCGCCATCAAGTTTGGCCTCAAGTTCTTCGAGACCTTGACCAAGATCTTGGGTAACTACTGTCAGACGAATCGAATTCTTGAGCATTTCAAGACGCACTGGGGTCGTTTCGCGGGCGATAATTTTCAAACGCCGCACCGCTTCTAACAATGGCTCACGGGCTGTAGTTGTTTTGTTTGGATAGTGCGATGAAATCAACTGCTTGTATTTTGGGAACTCAACATTTAATAGCGTTGTTGTCAGGGTTGCGCTTCCTACTTCAAATGTTGCCCGGTTCTCGCCGAGTGCCATTGTCATCGTTTCGGCACCACCAATTAGGCGTTGAAGTTCGGCTAGCGCCCGACCTGGAACAACAATTTCAACACCGTGGCCAAGCATTGTTGCACCGGGCAACTCACGAACGGCCAAACGGTACGAATCCGTGGCAACCAAGCAAACCGAATCAGGTTCGGCAACCATCAGTACGCCGGTTAAGGCCAAGCGTTGCATATCGTTCGACGACGCTCGTACAACTTGGTTGAGTGATTCTGCGAAAACTTTCGCGCTGAGTGTGACCGGCTGAGTGCCCGCCGAAACAATATTTGGGAAATCAGAAGCAGCAAACAGATGTACTTTGAACTCAGCGGTACCCGCAGAGACCGTTATGTCGTCACCTTGGGTTTCAATGGTGATCTTCTCTGCTGGCATCGCGCGAACAATGTCGCTGATTAATTTCGCGCTAACAACAGCGACACCGTCTTGTAAACCGGCGACATCTAAACAAAACCTGACGCTCAAGTCATTGTCGGTGCAAGTTAAAACAAGAACATTGGCTTTTACTTCAATGTGCACCCCAGATAGGGCTGGCATAGCGTTGTTTCGATTAGAAGCAACTCGGGCTGCGCCCGCTAAAGCCTCGGTAAGAAGTTCTCTCTCGACTCTAAATTTCATGGTTTGGCCTCACTCATAATGTGTAATGGTTTTCCTGAGACGGTGATTGTTGGATGTGGAGATCCTTCTATATACCTAATAACAGTAATAAGTGCTGTGGATTGTGGATTAACTACTTCCAAGCCAGCGTGGATATGGGTTGACCCTGTGTGAAAGGACGGGTCACCTAACACATCTTTCAACTTTGTAGTTTCTGACCCCGTTGACAACCAACGGTTATCCACTACTAACTTCAACGGTTTACACAGGGTTGTACACAGAGAAGTCATGTTGTTTTAAATTTCTTAATCAATTCTGTCACCTGCTCATAAACCTGTTTGCGCTCTTTGATCACACGGGTTGTTTTTTCGACGGCATGAATTACAGTCGTGTGATCCCTGCCGCCGAATAGCCTTGCAATCGCTGGGTAACTCAACTCGGTTAATTCACGAACCACATACATTGCAGTTTGTCGAGCAGTGACAAGTGGTCGTTGGCGACTCTTACCTTTAATATCTTCGACACTGAAGCCAACGAAATCGGCAATTTCTTTCAGCAATTGTTCGTCGGTTCGAGGCTTAACTGCATTTTTAGTTAGCAGATCATTTAGCAAACTTTTTGCGAGATTTATATCAATAGTCATTTTGTTGAGACTGGCGTATGCCGTTATACGAATTAATGCACCTTCAAGTTCACGAATATTTGAAGTTACATTGCTGGCGATGAATTCAAGAACATCATTTGAAGTTTCTGTTCCGTCGCGCTCAGACTTGTTTCGAAGAATTGCTAAACGTGTCTCCATGTCTGGTGGTTGAATGTCGGTAATCAGACCCCATCTGAATCGCCCGCGCAACCGGTCTTCTAAAGTTGGAATTGCATCTGGGACTCGGTCAGACGAAATAATGATTTGCTTGTTTGCACCATGCAGTGAATTAAAAGTATGGAAGAACTCCTCCTGAAGACCTTCTTTGCCCTCCATGAATTGAATATCATCAATCAACAGCACATCGACCTCGCGGTAACGACGCTTGAATGCAGCAATCGTATTGTTGCGAATTCCGTCAACATATTCATTCAAGAAAGTTTCCGTCGACACATAACGAACTTCTAAATCGGGATAATTTTCGTGTACGTAATAGCCAATCGCGTGTAATAAGTGTGTTTTCCCCAAACCTGCTGCACCGTAGATAAACAACGGGTTATATGACCGTCCGGGGGTCTCAGCAACGCGTAATGCGGCAGCCAGCGAAAATTGATTTGAAGCACCTTTAACAAAAGTTTCAAATGTGTAGCGAGGGTTAAGTCCGATCGCCGCACCTTTACCAACGCGAGTTTTGTGTACTGCTATTTCTTTTTTTGTTTGTCTTTCAATCACTACTGGCTCGTCAAGTGTTGTTGGCGAGCCAGTAGTTAGGCGCTCAAGAACATCTACGGCTGTTGCCGTCTGGATATCAACCAACAGTTCACGATCGGCAGCACCTACTTCGTCGAGAGCATCTCGAACCAACGACATATAGCGAGTTAAAATTCGGTCTCTAACAAAAGAGTTAGGTACACGTAGACGCAGACTCATCTTGTTATCAAAAATGGGTACAGCGTCGTTGAATGTCGAGAACCAAACAGCTTCAGAAACCTGAGACCGCAAGACTTGCGCGGTTGCTTTCCAAATAGTTTCGTACTCAGCTGTTATCTCAGCTGGTTGTTTGGTTAGTTCTTCAGTCATTGGTCATTGCATTTCTCTTCTCGTGCACCTGTTGTAGTTCATTCAAATTTTCCAACTGACCTAATATTCCGAAAACATTCCACCCTGTGGACAGTTTTCAAAAATCTCAGTCGGGAGTGAAAAGTTAGCAGGTTTTCCACAGACTAAAAAAACCAAGGAATCCAGTAATGGTGTTGCCCTCTAGTATTTTTGCCCCTAACCTTACGAAGATAACTTTTTCTTGACGTCAGGAGTAGTGCGTGAAACGCACCTTTCAACCAAACAATCGCCGTAGGTCCCGCAAACACGGGTTCCGCAACCGTATGAGCACTCGAGCCGGCCGGGCCGTGCTTAAATCTCGTCGGGCAAAGGGCCGTTACCGGCTCTCTGCTTGATCAGTCGCATTCAGACGCGGCAGATCTTTCAACGACTTCAAAAAGACGGAACATATGTTCGGTCAGGTTCTCTTTGGTGCAGCATGATAATTGACAAGTCTCTTCCTCAACCATCGGTTGCTTATGCTTTAAGTCGTCAAGTTGGTGGTGCTGTTGAACGAAATCTGCTAAAAAGGCGATTACGCGAGATATTTAGAGTTAAAAGCACTAAAACCGAGTTTTTTCTACCGGGTTGGTACTTAATCGGTGGTTTTTCAGGAGTGACCGGGCTTTCTTACGCAGATTTGAGCCACAATGTTGACAGATTGCTTGAACGATGTGCCCTTAAAACCGAAAAAATCGTGAAATAAGCACAAGATGAGCACTTTTCTTCTTAAATCGATCGATTTTTACCAAAAAGCCTTCGCTTATCGCCTATCTCCATGCCGTTTTTATCCAAGTTGTTCAAATTATGCAACTGAGGCAATTACGGGTCATGGCACTTTGCGTGGTGGTTTGCTCACTATGCGTCGCCTGCTTCGTTGTCGTCCATTTGGTCCAAGTGGCTACGACCCAGTCCCAGAAAACTGCATCAATAATGACTGCACCCATACAACGAAAGTGAACCATCAAAATGTTTGACAGTTTTTTCGGCGCGGCCTCGTGGTTAATCGCAGTTTTTTATAGTTGGATACCGAACTACTCATTTGCGATTGCAATGGTTGCGGTTGCGGTGATGCTTCTTATCACTCCCCTAACTCTTAAGAGCACAAAAGGCATGCTCGAAATGCAACGATTGCAACCAGAAATGAAACGGTTGCAACAGCAGTTCAAAGGCGAGCGACAAAAATTAAACGAAGCGATGATGAAGCTGTATCAAGAGCATAAAGTTAATCCGTTGGCCTCGTGCTTACCATTGCTCGCACAAATGCCGGTGTTCATTATTATGTTTCGGGCAATTCAAGGATTGAATAACCGGTCATCAAAAGATGGACCGTTCTCACCAAAATATTTGGATGAATCTTCGGCGATCTACAAGTCACTTGTGGGCAAAACCGAAATGCTCTCGTTTGGTATTGATTTATCCAAAACTCCGCTTCGGGCAATTCAAGAAAATTTCGCCTCAGGATTGATTTATGCCCTTTTAGTTGTGCTTTTGGCAGGTTTGTATTTAGTTCAGCAACGGATGATTTCGTCTCGCACGGTCAGCCCAACGATGTCAGCAAACCAAGCAAAACTGATGCAATATATGCCTGTTGCGTTTGCAGTGTTTCAAATTTGGCTGCCAACTGCGTTGATTGTTTATTACATGATGCAAGCAGTTATTCGAATTGTTCAGCAGCAGTATATCACTCAACGTTTTTATAAAAAAGATGACAGCCTCGGCAAACAAGCGCAAGCGGCAAGTGCATCTGCCCGCGAAATGAAAACTATTTCATCTAATGATGACAAAAAGAATAAGTCGAAAAAAGATATGAACAACAATCAACCCCAAAAATTTGTTAGCAAGAGAGTCACGCCTCCGAAAAATACTTCGATTGCACCAACTCGTCGTCGCCCACAACCACCCGGCAAAAACCGGAGCAGTTTTGTCCAACGAAAAAACAAACCAAACGAATAATTCACAAGATCTAGAAAACAACCGAAGGGAAATTGAATCATGGAATGGGTAGAAATAACAGCAGAAACAATTGACGACGCAAAAGCATTGGCACTCGACCGTTTAGGAGTCGACGACGTGGACGCAGAGTTTGAAGTTGTCGAAGAACCAAAAGCAGGCCTTTTTGGTCGAACCCGCGGTGAGGCTCGAGTTCGGGCCCGAATCAAGCCAAACTCGGTTCGAGCCAAGGCCGACCGTCGTGACCGTCGTGGTAAACCAACTACTGAGCGAACTTCTCGTCCCCGTCAACCAAGCACTGACCGGACAGAGCGAACCGACCGTCCTGAGCGCAGTTCAAGGCCTGACCGTGGTCCGCGAAAGCCGCGTACCGAAAGACCAAGTCGAAACGAAGCACCTCGCGAACGCACACCTCGAGCAGATCTTCCACCAGTTGATCCGACCACTGTGGGTGAGGCTGCAACTACTTTTTTACAAGGACTAGTTAAGGCTGCAGGCCTACAAGGCTCTGTATCAACAAAAGTTGAAGGTGAGAATATTGATATTGATGTACTGGGTGACGACCTTAATTTCTTGGTTGGCACAAAGGGTGCAACTCTGTTAGCACTTCAAGACTTAACTCGTGTAGTTAGCCAAAGAAGACTTGGCGATCATGAAACACGTCTCAGGGTCGATGTGGCTGGATATCGCGAAAAACGACGTGAAGCACTAAGCCGATTTGCGTTGAAAGTTGCCGCCGATGTCAAGTCATCTGGCCAAGCCAGGGCATTAGAGCCAATGAATTCAGCCGACCGCAAAATCGTCCACGATGCACTTGTTGAAGCAGAAGGTATTTCAACTCGTTCGGAAGGAACCGATCCATTTCGTCGAGTTGTTGTGGCACTTGCCTCGACCCTTGAAAGTTCGCTTGATGACTCAACAGAAAGTGATGATTCCGACGAATTGTCCGAGGCATAAGCAACAAAACCGTTGAGATTTAAAACAAGTAGTTAGTTTCACTAGTTAACCAGTTATACCGCTAGCTAGTTAGCTCACTAACGCATCAAATATTAGATAGTTTCAGGGTATGACTTTGCCTGCGATTCCAACCTCTGGTTCGTTTGACGACTCAAAGGCTCGCGTTCTTGAAAGAATTCTAAGAGAAGCGCAAAGAACTGGAGCTTTAACTAGTGTTCCAGTAAACGAAATTATCGTTCATTCTAAATGGTTCGCAGACGCGGTTCCTGCATCTGCTCGAACAGCAGTCGACCTCGGAAGTGGCGCCGGCGTCCCCGGCTTAATAGTAGCCTTGTGTTGCCCGCAATTACATCTTGTATTAGTTGATCGCCGTGTTGGACGAACCGACACCCTGGTTCGCGCAATCCATGCTCTTGATATTGCAGATCGCATAACGGTGCGATGTGCCGAAATTAGCGAGATGGCAAAAGATTCTGCCTGGGCGAAACACTTTGATGTTGCAATGAGCAGAGGATTGGGACCCCCGATTCAAACACTTAACTTATCGCGCGATTTAGTTAAGCCGGGTGGAACAATTATTGTCAGTGAGCCCCCACCAGATAGTTCGTCTCGTTGGGACACTCAGCAAGTATTGGCACTAGGACTTAAGGGCCCAGAGCGACTCGGGGCAGTGGCGATGTTTCACGTGAAACATTTAGGCCCTGAAAATGGCGAATTTACGGCAAGTTAGGGCAATTTGTTTCACGTGGAACATTTAAATCAAGCCGTTTTAGCTATCCATCAGTTAAGAGGTTCGATGAATTAAGATTGGGGAATGGTGAATAAACCAGCTAAAAAACAGGATAATCAAGCGATTAGTTCTGATGAATCTGGAGAGAATCTTGAACGCCGTCCTTTGCCGCGTGTCATTGCCTTTGCGAATCAAAAAGGTGGTGTAGGAAAGACCACTACAACAATCACTGTTGGTGCTTCGCTAGCCGAACTTGGATATCGAGTGTTGATTATTGACCTGGACCCTCAAGGAAACGCCTCAACAGGACTCGGAGTCAATTCAAGAGACCTCGACGCCACAATATATGACGTTTTACTTCGCGACGAAAAGTTGGAAAACTGTGTTGAGCCTACTTTTATTAAGAATTTGTTTGTCGCACCCTCAAATCTAGATTTAGCAGGGGCAGATATTGAACTTGTTTCAGAGATGGGTCGCGAACAACGCTTAAAAAAGGCTATTGAAACGATAATTGACCAATACGACTATATTTTGCTGGATTGCCCTCCGTCCTTGGGATTACTTACCGTCAACGGGCTAACTGCTGCAACCGAAGTATTTGTGCCAATTCAATGTGAATACTTTGCTTTAGAAGGTCTGGGCCAACTATTGAGAAGCGTCGATCGAGTCAGTCAAGTTCTCAATCCCATTCTTGAGGTCACCCATATTGCCTGCGTGATGTACACACATACGACGCTTTCTGACGACGTCGTTCGAGAAGTTCGTGAGCATTTCGGCGATAAAGTTTGTAAAGCAGTCGTACCAAGGTCGGTTCGTGTTGCGGAAGCACCATCACACGGAAAACCAATAACGGTGTTTGATCCGACCTCGGCTGCCGCAAAGGCGTATCGAGAAATAGCGAAGGAGATTAGTGGTGGCACGTCCAACAGGGCTGGGTAAAGGGCTTGAAGGGCTGATACCCGGTCGAGAACGAGAAAAAGATAACAACAACGGTGGCAATAGTTCAGTTGACGGGGTCGGTCTGCGAAGTATTGATGTCAAAACAATTACCCCAAACACAAATCAACCACGAATTCATTTTGATGAAGATGCATTAGCCGAACTTGCTGCATCAATTCGCGCAGTGGGTGTACTCCAACCAATTCTGGTACGACCGCTAAGTGCATCAGACTCTAAGAACGGTATCGCATTTGAACTAATTGCTGGTGAACGCCGATGGCGAGCAGCACAACGGGCAGGGCTAACAATGATTCCGGCATTGGTCCGTGAAACAAATGATGTTTCATCTGTCGAGCAAGCGTTAATTGAGAACTTGCATCGTCAAGATTTAACTCCGCTTGAAGAAGCCGCCGCGTATAAACAGCTACTTGATGACTTTTCAATGACTCACGAGCAAGTTGGTGAACGAGTAGGAAAAACACGCACAGTGATCACTAACTCACTGCGACTGCTTTTGCTTCCTCCGTCAATCCAGCAACTTTTGGCCGACGGAAGACTCTCCGGGGGACATGCTCGAGCGTTGCTTGGGGTGACCGATAAACAGATTCAACAACAACTTGCTAACCAATGCGTGACCGAGGGTTGGACAGTAAGAGCGACCGAAAACGAAGTGCGAGCCCGCAACGGACGATCTGATAAAAACGGTAAATCGGATGATACCAAAAAAAGTACTACAAACACGACAAAAGGAATATCTGAAAAACTGCCTGATCCCGGGATACTTGAATTGCAAAAAATGCTTAGCGAACACTTAGCAACGAATGTGCAGATTAGCGGGGTGTCTGGTCGCGGTCGAGTAACTGTTGAGTTTGCCAACTATGACGACTTAGAGCGCATTTATCGGGCGATGACCGAAGGCTCACCAAGCACCGATTAATCGCGGTTTTGTGCCTGCTTGAAGCAAATTTATTGCAAGGCTGTAACAGCCGGTAGTGCCAGCACCATTAGAAATCATTTAGTTACAAGGCAAAACCTCAGAAACTGGGTGATTCTTGACCCACACCTTGTGGACAACTCTGTGGAAAAAGACTGATTTTATTCACTGAATTTCGTTGATGTAGTTCTAACCCATATAGCCATTGCGTTTACCAGGTCATCGGCAATTACCGCACAATGTGGAAATACCCGCTTTATTGGACCTAATCCACAGAGCACGGCAGGCATTTTGGTTTCACGTAAAACTTGTAATCGCATGCCATTAACAGTCGGGGCAAACCACGGCGCGGAAAGTTTGATTTGCTCAGCAGCAAGCGTCGCAAAAACATGACCTGTGACCGAGTGGAACCCCTCGGTGTGATAGTAAGCCAATTCACAAATTTCAGTTTCTCGCTGTGCGACGCCGATATACAGGTCAGCATTGAAGTCATTTGAAAATGCAGCATGCCGATGGGCATCGCCGTCGATGATTACGGCCACTTCCGTATCTTGGGCTCGCAGTCGATCAAATAATTCTTTGGTCAAAATATCTATCGATCCAAATTGCCCCAGAACCACCCGAAACTCAGACAGATTGCCGTTATATGAGGTTGCAGTATGGCGTTGTTTAACCACCCCAAAACCAGGCCCGCTACCACTATGTCTAACGGCACGATTTAACGCTTGTCGTGTCAAGGGTCCACAAATCCCGTCGGCTACGAGTCCATAATTTCTTTGAAAGTCGCCAAGCCCTCGGGCGGTCACTTGACCAAAAAAGCCGTCAACTCGACCACAGTCAAAACCCGCAAGCGACAATAAATATTGGAGACTGGCAACATCGTCGCCCTGCTGCAGGGGAGAAGTTAGATAAATAAGTCGGTCGCCTAAGGCAAAGGATGCTTCAACCAGTGTTAGCCAAGTTGCGTTGTCACAAATTCCAGAAACATGCAAACCGCGTTGTCGTTGAAACTTCTTGACTGCAGTTTGAGTCTGTTCGCAGAATGTCCCCGCACAAATCTCTGAGAGATCCAACAAATTCGCGTCGTGCAGCCGACGCTGCAGATCGCCGACTTTGACTACAACATCGCCGAGGACTAATTCTTTATTGGAGTAAATTCCGAAATCCAAGCGAGTAGTTGGGACTTGCCCTTGGCACCGGTTACTTGTTTTTGCATCTCACCGTCTTTGAATAAAATCATTGTCGGGATACTCATCACGTTGAATCGTTGTGCGATTTCACCATGTTCATCTACATTGAGTTTGGCAACAATCACGTTGCCAACTTGTTCTTTCGCAATTTCGGCAAGAACAGGGTTCATTGCTTTGCACGGCCCACACCACTCAGCCCAAAAATCAACAAGTATTGGAGTTGTAGAACTTTTAACAGTCTCGTCAAAGTTTGCGCTCGTCAAAGTAATAATTCCATCAGCCATAAACACACCTTTCGTCGCGGTTAACACGCAAGATGCGCTACACCTACGGACAGTTTAACAGTTAGTGCTGTGCCTCAAGCCAACGTTCACAATCAATCGCCGCCATGCATCCAGAACCAGCCGCTGTGATCGCCTGACGATATGTGTGATCTTGGACATCACCACAAGCAAACACGCCATCAATATTTGTGTATGACGAACCTGGGCGAGTTTTCAAATAGCCGCTGTCTTCCATCTCAAGAACGCCTTTGAAAAGGTCAGTGTTAGGCCGATGGCCAATCGCAACGAATAAACCTGTTACATCTAATTGCGATTTCTGGCCAGTGACCGTATCAACCAACCCAACACCCTGAAGTTTTTGGGTACCAAGTATTTCAGTAACTTGCGAGTTCCACTTAAATTCTATTTTTGGGTTGCTGAGCGCTCGCTGTTGCATAATCTTGGAGGCTCTTAAAGTTTCGCGTCGATGAACAATCGTTACTTTGGATGCAAACTTTGTCAGAAATGTGGCTTCTTCAATCGCCGAGTCGCCGCCACCGACAACCGCAATTTCTTGACCTTTAAAGAAAAATCCATCGCAAGTGGCGCAAGTTGAAAGCCCGTGACCATAGAAGCGTTTTTCATTTTCAAGACCGAGCATTATTGATTGGGCACCAGTGCTGACGATTATTGACTTCGCCGTGTATTTCGTGTCTCTGACCCAAACCGAAAAGGGACGATTACTAAAATCAACCTTGGTAACTTTTTCGGTTATGAAAGTTGTATTAAACCGCGCCGCTTGCTCACGAAACTTCATCATTAAATCAGGCCCCATGACTCCTTCTGGAAACCCCGGAAAGTTTTCTACTTCTGTTGTCAACATTAACTGCCCACCTGGTTGGTCAGATGTTGATGAAGGTTCGCCCTCGATGACAAGCGGAGAAAGATTGGCTCGAGCGGTGTAGATCGCTGCGGTTAACCCTGCTGGTCCTGAACCGATAATAATTACTTCGTGATGATTAGATTCTGCACTCGACATTAACTTACCTTTCGTAATTTTATTGTTACTTAGATTTCTTTTCGGATGCGTGTCGTTTTCGCATCAATATTGTGCCGGCGCCAACGAATATCGCCGATAAAACAAAATACGATACCCAAACAGCATTTGGTCTTGTTAGCCAGATGTCCAAAAATTCATGTACTCCACGGGCGAGACCAATCAAAAACAGAATGAAAACTATCAAACCAGCGACAATCGCGATAAGTCCAAAAACTATGCCTCTGATCAGATTGGCCAGTGGGCGAGTGGTTTTGTCACGCACAAATCCGACAAGTTGATCAATTAGTGCAAGGGTTTTATTTGCCCACTTGGGATCAGTAAATGGATTCGAAATCACAACTTAAGACTAATGGCGCTAACTCTTGGTAAATTTTTCGACTTTAGTTATTGCTTCACTAACTAGTACTGAAAGATATGTCTTGAATTAACCCTTGATATGGATTCGATTGGCTACATTGCTCGCTCATACCAATTTCACGTAACAACACCAAAACGAACTGAGCCTGCTCTGCAACAACAAATTGTGCAACACCTCGTCGCGTGTTGTAGTCGGCACCAACTTGTGCGCCCCATTGATCGAGTTGATTCGGAGCGGAGTCGCGAGCAGTATAAATCTCAAGAGACCATGGTCCGTTCTGCATCCCTACCTGCAAAATGCCCTTACTCGCTTGTGAAAGCTGGACTATGACTCCGACAAATTTTTTTTCGCCAAAGAATTGGTTGGCATAGCAATCAGTCGACCAACCTGTTTTTGGGTCACCGTCATTTAAAGCCCCTACGCCAGATTCGTTCTCTAGGCCGTCTCCACCGTTCGGATCAAAGCTCATGACTCGAGAGATAGTTAATGAGCCATCTCCAGGATTAAGGGCATTTGAAGATTTAATAAATGGAAATGAAGATGTGTCAATACCGTTAGTCGCAACATACATCACAGCAACACTCAGTAAGACTGCAACCAAAGTTAGAAATTTGGTCGTATGTGGCACTCGTCGACCCGAAGATGACGAACTGCGTTTTACCTTCTTGTTAGATTTTTTTTTGACTTTTTTCGAAACATCAACAACTAGTTCTTGTACTTGCTCAGTTTGAACTACTGGTCGTTCTTTGCGCTCAACTACCTGATTCAAAGGCGCATGAGGCTTTTGCGAAGCAGATCCAGTTGGAGGAGTCAAAGATGTCGTGTGATTATTTTGCGCGTCAATCGCTTGAGTTAAAGCATCGGCAGTTTCTTGCCCAGTTGCGTATCGATGTTCGGGTTGTCGCGCCATAAGTTTGTGGATCACGCGAACAAGTTCGGGCGCAAGTTCTGGTCGGAGATGTGAAAGGTCCGTCGGCTCTCGTTGCAAACGGGCAAGTGCGGTGTCGGCGTCGGTCTCACCCAAAAACGGCACTTTGCCGGCGAGGCATTCGTACATCACAAGTCCAAGTCCGTAAAGATCTGCTCGACCATCAAGTGGTTTTCCACGAACCTGTTCTGGAGCAAGATATTTCGCCGTGCCCATCATGATGTTGTCGTGAGTTAGGTCTTCACCAACAACCGTTAACGCCTTTGCGATCCCAAAATCTGCGAGAAGAAATCTTCCATCTGGTGTCACCAAAATATTTCCTGGTTTAACATCGCGATGCACAAGGTTTGAGCGGTGGGCGAAATCAAGAGCACCTGCCATTGCAATTCCGATGTGGATAGTTACGAGAGGACGAAGTCGTTTTCGGCGATCTAAAAGTTCTCGCAAACTTTTACCTTCGATATATTGCATCACAACCGCTTGTCGACCATTATCTTCAACCGAATCGTAGACCGCGACAATATTTGGATGATTCAATCCTGCGCATGCAAGTGCCTCGCGTCGAAAACGTTCGGCAAGAATCGGATCAGTTGC
>CAMCZA010000015.1 GCA_945885515.1 Ferrithrix thermotolerans DSM 19514
TTTACGCGTCAGCTAGCTAGTTAATTAGCCGGCAATATCGACGAGGTGATAGCTGGTTTTACCTTTGCGTAGCAACAGCCAACGCCCATGCAACAGCGGAAGCTTCGAAAGGTTCGTCTGATCATCAATCTGCTCGCCATTTGCTCGCAAGCTGCGTTGCGCTATCAAGCGTCGTGCTTCGGTATTTGACGCCGCAAGATTTGTTTGAACCAAAACCCCAATTGCATCACCAAGTGCAGCGGCACCCATCTGCGTGACAGCCACTTCATTAGCAATTGCTTGCATCGTCGCAAATGACGACGAAGTCGGATTAGCCCCAAATAATACTTCGGCGGCGTCTTGGGCGTCTTGTGCTGCCTGTTGTCCATGAACAAGTGTCGTCAACTCGCTGGCAAGTGATCGCTGCGCGATTCGCGATTCTGGATTGATCAACTGTTGACTGACAATATCTTTGACAACCTCAACTGGTCGCAGCGAGAACTGCATCAACATTTTTTCGATATCGGCATCAGCGACTTGCATAAAATATTGTCGAAATTGATACGACGAGGTACGACTTGCATCTAGCCAAATTGCGCCGTCCGCTGTTTTGCCGAACTTTGTGCCATCGGCACGCGTCACCAGCGGCCAAGTCAAACCGTAGGCCGATCGGCTGAGCCGTTTGCGAATCATATCTATCCCTGCGGTGATGTTTCCCCATTGATCAGAACCACCCATTTGCATCTCACAGTTATGGTGCTCTGCAAGATGTCGAAAATCATTTGCCTGCAACAACATATAACTGAACTCGGTAAACGAAAGTCCATTCGTCTCGGCAATTCGGCTCTTTACCGAATCTTTCGCCAGCATCTGATTCACTGTTATGTGTTTGCCGACATCGCGCAAGAAATCGAGAACCGTAATTTTGCTCGTCCAATCTGCGTTATCGACGAGCGTTGCTTGCGTCGGGCCTTTATCGAAATCCAAGATTCGCTCTAATTGCTTTTTAATTTTCTGCACATTGTGTTGCAAAGTCTCGCTGTCCAAAAGATTGCGTTCTTCACTTCGCCCAGAAGGATCGCCAACCATGCCGGTGGCACCACCCGCCAAGGTCACTGGACGATGCCCCGAAAGTTGTAATCGCCGAAGGGTTATCTGTCCGAGCAAATGCCCAATGTGAAGCGAATCGGCAGTCGGATCAAAACCAACATAAGCGCCGAGCGACGACTGCGTTGCACGGGCAGAAAGCGCGACTCGATCTGTACTGTCGTGGATCAACCCGCGCTCAGCAAAATCCTTGACGAAATCTTGAGCCGATGCCATTTAGCAATATTAGGCGTTATCGCAAGTTAAAAAGTGGCGCACTTAAACTTGCGACACGCGCCCGCATCACCGTGATTTCTTCGCTCAACTCGGCAGATTGAATCGCTCCAGGTATCGGCCCACTACCACCTTTGGTCGAGCGACGAGAAATTGCGGCACCTGGCGCAAGCAAAGTTGCAGCATCTTTGCCAAGTTTGTCGTCGGCTTTGACAAGTTTCGAGAGTTCAACAGACTCACGAATTGATTTGCTGACCAACGCGCCGACATGACTATGCGCCTCACGAAATGGCATGCCCCGAGCAACAAGCCACTCGGCGAGATCTGTGGCCCCGAGCAACTCTGAGTCGGCTGCAGTTTGCATCGCGGCAGTATTAAATTTCGCCGTCGAAATCATGCCAGAAAGCGCCTGCAGAGCCAATGCAATCTGATTTACCGAATCGAACAGGGGCTCTTTGTCTTCTTGTAGGTCGCGGTTATACGCAAGCGGCAATCCTTTAAGCGTTGCAAGCAGCCCAGTTAAATTGCCGATCAGACGACCCGACTTTCCACGGGCGAGTTCGGCAATATCGGCGTTCTTTTTTTGCGGCAACATCGATGAGCCAGTTGAATAGGCATCGTCTAACACGGCGAAACCAAATTCTTGCGTCGTCCACAGCACCCACTCTTCGCCAAGGCGCGACAGATGTATGCCAATCAGCGTCAAATTGAAAAGTGCCTCAGCAACAAAATCTCGATCAGAGACAGCATCTAGAGAATTGTTAAAGCGCCTGGCAAAACCAAGTTCGGTGGAGACGAAATCTGCATCAAGCGGCAAGGACGAACCTGCAAGTGCGCCAGCACCCAGCGGCGAGACATCAAGTCGCTCAATCGTTTGCGTCAGACGATCAACATCGCGCAACAATGCCCAAGCGTGAGCGGCAAAATGATGTGCGAGCAAAACCGGCTGAGCACGTTGCATGTGCGTATAGCCAGGCAGATACACGCCGTCACTTCCCC
Source organism: Ferrithrix thermotolerans DSM 19514 (assembly GCA_945885515.1). Taxonomy (GTDB): domain Bacteria; phylum Actinomycetota; class Acidimicrobiia; order Acidimicrobiales; family Ilumatobacteraceae; genus BACL27. The sequence continues at coordinate 2,299 of CAMCZA010000015.1, forward strand.
AACCTGCTTCGTTGGCACGCAGTTTGAATACATCGCAAAGATCGAGCGTCAGTTTGCCGATGGTCGCCAACTCACGTTTGCACCACAATCTCAGTGCTGTTGCGACCTGATCATTTCTACTTCGGCCGGTATGCAATTTTGCGCCAGTGTCACCCGCAATTTGTGTGACGCGCCTTTCAATTGCAGTATGAATATCTTCATCGGTTGCGACGAAAACAAATTTGTCGTTGACGAACTCGTTTGCAACTGTTTCAAGGGCGACAACTATTTTTTCGCCTTCAGATTTGCTGATGATCTGAGAATGAACAAGACCTTTGACATGAGCAATTGAGCCGGTTATGTCATCTCGCCATAGTTTTTGATCAAACGAAAGACTCTCGGTGAACTTCATCAATGCATCTGCCGGACTTGTCTCAAACCTTCCATGCCAAAGTGGTTGGTCAGCCATTGTCGAGACCTGCGAGTTTGCGAATGTCTTTTGCTAATTGTTTTGCGGTGTGTTTTGAACTTGCCACGCACATCATTGTGTCATCACCGGCAACAGTGCCAAGTAACCCTCGCAAACGAGAACGATCGAGAGCAGATGCAACTACATGGGCGCAACCAGGTGGAGTGCGCACAACGACTATCGGCTCGTTGAATTGCACATCGGCAACCCATTCTGCGAGCACGCGCTTTAGTTGATCTGGTGGGGCGAGGCGATCAGGCTCAAACTCTGGGATCGCATATGTCGTCTCACCTTCGGTGGTACGAATTTTAACGGCTCCCAGATCTTCAAGATCGCGAGACACAGTTGCCTGGGTTGCGGCGATACCTTGTTTTTTTAGCAACTCTCGCAATTGCGGTTGGCTCGTGACCGTTTGCGAACTGACGAGTTTGGCGATTAATTGTTGGCGCTGAACTTTAGAACTCATGGCGTTACCCCCATCAGATGCGCGAGCAATCCGCGCGCAGCATGCATTCGATTATGTGCTTGAGTCACGATTCGACTTTGTTGACCGTCAATCACTTCGGCTGATACTTCGACGCCCCGATGTGCCGGTAGGCAATGCATAAAAATTGCATTTTTGCTGGCGTGCGACATGACTTTTGAGTCAACGCAAAAGTCTTTGAAATCAATTAGTCGCTTTGCAGTTTCTAATTCTTGACCCATTGATACGAACACATCTGTGTGGACGGCATCAGCGTCGGTTGCGGCAGTTTGCGCAGAATCGAATTGATTGACAGTTGCAGCACCGAGCTTTGCGATGCGGGCAAGTTCGCTGTCGCTTGCCCCGTATCCATTTGGACAACCGATTCGAATATTCATTCCTTCAAGTGAGCAAGCCTCAACTAACGACCTCGCCACATTGTTGTAATCGCCAATCCAGGCGACCGTTTTTTTTCTTAGATCACCAAGTTCTTGTCGCATCGTCAAGACATCTGCCAGCGCTTGCATCGGATGTGACTGCTCGCTCAACAAATTAATAATCGGCACGCTCGACACCGCCGCCATTCGTTGCAACACCGAGTGCGCAAACACTCGCGCGGCAACAACATGGTGATAGCCGGCCATTATTCGCGTCACATCTTCAACTGTTTCTCGTTGATCAAAACCAACTTCTTCGCCTCGAGTAAAAATTGGGTGGCCACCAAGTTGCACGACCGCCATCTCCATACTTTGGCGAGTTCGATTGGATGGCTTTTCAAAAATCAGAGCGACGCCTTTGCCTGCAAGCGGCTGACCCAGAGTTGCGATTTCTGCCTGCGCGAGGTTCATCACACTGTTCAGATCACTTGCCGTTAAGTCGGTGATGTCCAAGAAATGCCTTACGGTCATAAAATTTGCCTCACTTGAGTACCTGCTTGATGATTGCTATTGCTTCGTCAATCTCGACCGAACTGACCGTTAACGGTGGCGCAAATCGCAGCGCGTGACTTGTAACCCCGTTGACAACTAGTCCGTGTTCTAACAACTGCGTTGCGACACTTTTTGCATCCAGGTCGGCTTTCAATTCGGCGGCGAGCAATAACCCACGCCCACGAACTTCTACGACACCGTTGACTGTTCGCAACTTTTCTGAAAGTTCGTTGCCACGAAGTGTCGCCACTGCTGGCGCATCCATGTCGAGCATCAACTGAATAGTCGCTCGTGCTGCGGCGGTGGCGATTGCGGTACCACTAAAAGTGCTGCCGTGGTCTCCGGGTTTGAACACCGCCGCAATTTCCTTGCGCGCCCACAAAGCACCGATTGGCATTCCGTTGCCCATCGCCTTTGCCAACATCACGACATCAGGTTTGATCTCAGCATGCTCAAAGCCGAACCATTTACCGGTTCGGGCAAAACCAGTTTGAACTTCGTCGATCATCATTAATATTCCGCGATCGGTGCATATTTTTCGAACGGCCTGCAGATATTCAATCGACGCCGGGATTACTCCACCTTCTCCTTGCACCGTCTCAAGCAAAATTGCAGCAACTGAATTATCGAGCGACGCTTCAAGCGACTTGATGTCGTTGAACACAACATGGCGAAAGCCTTCGGGCATCGGGGCAAACGGCTCGTGCTTCTCTGGTTGACCAGTCGCCGCAAGAGCAGCCAAAGTTCTTCCGTGAAAACTTCCGAGTGCACTGACAACAACATGTTTGCCGCGTCCGCCAAACTTACGCGCCAGTTTGATTGCTGCTTCGTTGGCTTCGGCACCCGAGTTGCAAAAGAAGACCTGACCAGCACCTGAAGCGAGACCTGACGAGCCACTAACTAGTTTGTCGACCATGATTGCGGTTTGTGTTGCCACTGGATTTGCAAAAAAGTTGCTGACATGCAACAAGGTGTTGGCTTGATGAGCAATCGCTGCTGCGATAACTGGATGACTGTGTCCAAGTGAAGTTACGGCGATTCCACACAGAAAATCTAAATAACGCTTTCCGTTTGCATCCCATAACTGTGTGCCTTGGCCTCGTTCGAACATCACCTGAGGTGCGCCAAATACGGGCATGAACGGACAATCTGGTCGGCCACCAAGAATCGCACCCGCAGTTTTAGTCGCGCCAAAGGCGTGTGTTTGTTTAGTTGACATAAATTTCTAGTTTTCCTATCCCTTTGAGACCATCGTGCCAACACCCGAGTCAGTAAATAACTCAAGCAACAACACATGGGCGATTCGGCCGTCAAGAATGTGTCCGCGCCGCACACCTCTGTCAATTGCGGCGATACAACTTTCAATTTTTGGAATCATCCCGCCATCTATTGACCCGGATGTCAGCAGAGTCCGCAACTGCGAAGTAGTTGCTTGACGAACAATAGAACCCGCGTCACTCTTGTTGGTTCGAACACCCTCAATATCGGTGAGATAAATCAACTTTTCTGCACCAAGTGATTGTGCAAGTGCGCCCGCTGCCGTGTCGGCATTGATGTTGTAGGCCTTTCCGGATGAGTGACTTCCGAGTGTGGCCACAACCGGTACTCGTGAATCAGCGAGAAGCTCTTTGACGATCGTTGCATCTACCTTTGTGATGTCACCGACGAAACCAAGAGCCCCGTTGCGTGGTGCAACTTCAAACATCTTGGCATCATGACCAGACACACCAACTGCCGGTGCTCCGTGCAGATTAATCGCCGAAACAATTTGTGGATTCACGGTGCCAAGCAAGACCATGCTTACGATCTCCATCGTCTCCGCGTCGGTCACTCGTAATCCGTCATGAAAAGTTGGGGTCTTGCCGAGACGCTCCATCAGTGAAGAAATTTGTGGTCCACCGCCATGCACAACGACGGGCTTTATTCCAACTGCATGCAACAACGCAATGTCACGAGCGAATGCGCCCATCGCATCGTCGTCGCTGGCTCCAGCCAAGGCGTTGCCGCCGTATTTGACGACGATCGTTTTGCCAGCAAACTGTTGAATATACGGCAACGCTTCAATCAGTAAATTCGCAGTGTTCAGTGGGTCAGTGATCATGGAAACATTCCAACTTTGCTTAGACCAAAAGTTTCATCTAGCCCGAGTGCGACATTGGCTGCTTGCACTGCCCCACCGGCTGCGCCTTTGGCCAAGTTATCTATTGCGCAAAGCACGATCACATATCCAGTTCGCTCGTCATAACGCGCCGACAAGTGTGCACTGTTAGAACCAAGCGTCGCTTTTGTTGATGGCGATGATGGTCTCACAACAATAAAAGGTTCTTTGACGTAAGCACGACTTAAGACAGCCAGCAGCGATGCAGTGCTCGTCGCATTGGCGTCAACTGGTCGGGCATAGCAAGTGGCCAGAATTCCGCGGTTCATCGGCGCCAAGTGCGGGGTGAACAAAACTTGAGCACCCGTCACTTGCTCGATTTCCGGAGTGTGACGGTGATCAAGCAACCCGTAGGCCGTGAAGTCTTCGTCAACTGTGCAAAAGAGATTGCTGTTCTTGGCTGCACGACCTGCGCCAGAAACCCCCGATGCTGCATCGACGATGACGCCGGTTGTTGATATCACTCCCGCTTTAACTAGTGGCGCGAGCGCCAAACTCGCTGCAGTCACATAGCAACCAGGAGTCGCAATTAATTTTGCTTGTTTAAGTTGTGATCGATACAACTCGGGCAGACCGTAAACGGCAGCCTCAAGCGAAGCGGGTTGGGTGTGCTCGAATCCATACCATGTTGGATAAAGCGACGCATCTTTTAAGCGAAACGCCGCGCTGCAGTCAACTACTAATCGAACATTGCCCAATAGTTCTGGAACAATCTCCAGACTTGCTTCGTGTGGCAAAGCCAAAAATACGACATCACATTTGATCGCCGCATCTTTTGAATATTCATCAAAAACTAAATTCGGATATGCAGCCGTAAGACTTGGGTACAACAGTGAAGCCAGCGTGCCCGCCTGCGAATCACCTGTTGCATAAACAACTTTGAATTCTGGGTGCGCCGCACAAATACGCAGAAGTTCAGCACCGACATAACCAGACGCACCCAAAATACCCACAGAAATCATATATGTATGATTATACGGTGTGGTGCATAACTATGCAACGATCATTTTCTAAACTTTTTAACCGTGGCTAATTGCTGTTTCTCACAGATCTCGCGCACATGACAGCCGTCAAAATGGTCATTAACCAGCCCGAGGGATTGCATTGCTGCGTACATCGTTGTCGGACCAACGAACTTGAAGCCCTGACTGCGCAACGCCTTTGAAAGCGCCAACGACTCAGCGGTCTGTGTCTCGATTTCGTTGATTCGTTTCGGGTTGTGGCGCCTCGAGTTTGTAAGCAGATCGGGACAAAACGACCACACGAATTGTTTGAGTGAACCGAACTCTCGTTGCACCTCTAGCGTTGCCTGAGCATTATTGATCGCCGCTTCAATCTTGCCACGATGTCGAATAATCGACTTGTCCTTGACTAGTCGGTCTACATCTCGCGCCGTAAATTTTGAGACAATTTTTGGATCAAACTTCTTGAAAGCATGGCGAAATGACTCACGCTTTCGCAAGATCGTGAGCCAACTCAATCCAGCTTGAAACCCCTCGAGACAAATCTTTTCGAACAACAGATTGTCATCCACAACTGGCCAACCCCACTGCGAATCATGGTATGTAACATACAAATCATCGTCGCCGCACCAAAAACAGCGGAGTTTTGAATCACTACCTTTATTTAGTGCTCGCTGCTGGTTCACTATCTAACGAACACTGGACGATTTCAGACCGTGCGAAATTGGGCACCGAGTTTGGTCGCTGCATCAATACATCGTTGACGAGCCGTAGAAACTTCGGCGTCGGTGAGAGTTCGATCTTTTGCCTGCAATTGAATTCTGAACGTCAAGCTTCGTGTACCCGACGACGAATCTTGATCGACACCGGGTGCGCGATAAATATCGAATAGTAAAATGTCTACCAACTCTGGACCAGATGCCTGACGCAAAACTTTAAGCAGCGAACTTGCAGGCTCGTGTTGCGGAAGCGAAAATGCAAGATCAAAATCACTGCGTGGAAATCGGCTCACAGATTTGGCCGTTGAAACCTTCGGAATCTCATTCAATAACACCGAGAGATTCAACTCAAGACACGCCACCGAAACATTGATGTCATGTCTCGCCAAAACCAATGGATCAATTTCTCCAACACAGCCGAGTAATTGCTTGCCGCGGCGCAATGATGCACTGCGCGTTGAGTGAAAGCCAGATTCAACACTTTTTTGGTCCAACTGCGCACCAAAACCCATCGTGGCAGACAATTGACTCCACCAATCCATCGCCACCTCGCTGTTTACTCCAGCGGCGACGATGCACAATGACTCGTATTCATCTGGCAACTCGCCAGTCGACTGATCTTGGCGCGCAGGGTAAACGTGCCCAATCTCAAATAATCCAATATTCGAGTTGCGGTGTGACAGGTTGTAGTTGATCGCCTTCAGCAAACCCGGTCTTAAAGAAGTTCGCAAAACGCTTTCTTCGAACACAAGTGGGTTTGCAAGGCGAATCGCAAGATCTTCACTTAAGCCAGTTTTCAATAAATCACCGGGCGCCAGAAACGGATTCGGCATTGCTTCACTGACACCAAGGCCAACTATCACTTCGCGTATTTCGCGTCGGCGTTGTTGCATCGGCGACAACCGTCCGTGCATTGTCGATTGGGGCACGATCTTGCCAAGGTTTTCGTAGCCAACATGTCGCGCGACTTCTTCAACGAGGTCAATTTCACTTTGGCAATCCGGACGCCAAGATGGAACAACGATCTTGAGCGAGACGACTTTGCCTGTGCTAGTCGCTTTTGTCGTAAAACCTATTTTGGCAAGCAACGTGCTGACTGCCTTTGCCGAAAGTTTGGTGCCAAGAACCCTGTTTACTTGTGCAATGCGCAACGCAACTACTTGTTGTTTAGGCGGAAGTGTTTTTTCTTTTATGTCCGTACCTTTTGCGTGCACAACAAGTTTCGGACAAGACTCGCGCAACAGCGCCGCAAATCGGCTCACGGCATCGTCTACTCCATGGGGGTCAACACCTCGCTCAAAGCGCAGTGACGCTTCTGACCTCAAGCCAAGTCGAGTAGCCGTGGCTGCGATACCAGAAGATTCAAAGAAAGCTGTTTCAAGGGCAACGACACGAGTGGTCGAACTGATCTCAGTGCTTTGACCTCCCATCACACCAGCCAAACCGATCGGCATGTCTTTGCCATCACAGATCAACAAATCTGTCGATACAAGTTCTCGCTTCTGACCGTCAAGCGTGATGAGGGTTTCTTTTTCGCGCGCACGTCGAATTTTAAATGCATTGGCGATCTTGTCGGCATCAAAAGCGTGAGTCGGTTGGTTGAGTTCTAACATCACCAAATTTGAAGCATCAACGACATTGTTGATCGGTCGCATCCCACTATTTGTGAGCCTGCGGGCAATCCATGCAGGCGAATTTGTGACAACTACCCCCGACATCACCGTGGCGTTATAGCGCGGACATTTCTCTTTGTCACTGATTGCAACTCTCAACGAACGAGCGGCACCTTTTTTGGTTTTGTCCAAAGCTGGACCCGAAACTTTTACCCCGAGATTTGCACCCAGGTCGCGAGCCACACCAAGATAACCATTGCAATCTGGGCGATTTCGAGTTACATCTAAATCGAAAACCGTGTCGGCCGAAACACCAAGTTCCGTAAAAACATCTGCACCAAGTTTTAAGTTCATTGGCAAAATCAAAATACCCTCGGCGTCGGCGTCCAAACCAATTTCACTTCCTGAACACAGCATGCCGTGGCTATCAATGCCGAGAATTCCACGGGCAGTAATGACTCGACCGTCTGGCATCGTGGTGCCAAGCGTGGCCAACGGAATCAAATCGCCCGGCTTCATATTGAATGCCCCACACCAAACATGTAACTCGACACCGTCGCCGGCATCGACATAAACGCGGTGCACTTTTGCAGCATCAGGGTGACGCTCGGTACGTAAAACTTTGGCGACGACAACGCCCTTGACGGGCGTGCCGACACTCGTTACCGACTCAACAGCAAGTCCTAAATTTGTCATTGCCGCGGCAAGTTTCTCGGTATCAGTACCAAATGCACCGAACTCGTTCAGCCAAGAATTTAAAATCTTCATTTAGAACTGCCTCAAGAAGCGCAAATCATTGGTGTACATTTCGCGAATATCTTCGAGGTTGTGTCGCTCTTTGGCCATTCGGTCGATACCGAAACCAAAGGCAAATCCGCTGAACTCTTCGGGGTTGATGCCGCCACTGATCAGAACATTTGGGTGAACCATTCCACAACCACCGAGTTCGATCCATTCACCATCGGCACGGCGAATATCAAACTCTGCACTCGGCTCAGTGAACGGAAAAAACGACGGACGCAATCGGCTGGTGAATTCACTTCCGAAGAACGCTTTTGTGAATGCTTCGATTGTGCCGGCTAAATGCGCAAAGGTGATTCCACGATCGATTACTAAACCTTCGATCTGATGAAACACTGGCATATGAGTCGCATCGGGAGTGTCTCGGCGAAAAACTCGCCCTGGCATGATTGCATAAATCGGTGGCTGCCAAGTTTGCATCACACGAATTTGCACGGGCGAAGTATGCGTACGTAACAAAATCGAACCAGGCTCACCGTATTCAAGAAACATCGTGTCAAACTCTGAGCGAGCAGGGTGAGACTTCGGCATATTTAATGCTTCGAAATTGTAAAAATCTGTCTCAACTTCGGGGCCTTCGGCGATTTGAAAACCCAGACCGACGAATACGTCTTCAAGTCGTTGAGTCGCTTGAGTAACGATGTGACTGTGTCCTCGCCTGCGACGGGTTACGAACTCGCTCAAATCCATCGCTTCTTTTGCGACACGGGTTGAAATCTCAAGCGCTTCAAGTTCGGCCGTGCGAGCCTGCAACGCCGTATTGATAGACAACATCGCCGAATTCAACAACTGCCCCATCGTGCGTTTGTCGTCAACAGATGTCAACTTGCCGAGATCGCTCTTTAGAGCATTCAACCCACTATCTTTTTTGTTCAATTCAGCAGTCAACAATTTGACCGCCGTCAAATCTGCGGTCTCTTTAATCGCCAAAAGAGCACTGGCTTGGGCCGATTCAACAGTTTTTTGCATCGCAGAAATGCCATATTGAACAGATTTATCAGTCATCGCTATTCAACTTTAGTCTGAGTGATGTAGGCGACTGTGTTAATTAATCTGCTAAATATCGTGCTGACGCTTAACTTCGAAACACAACAGTGTCGCTGCCATCGCAACGTTCAGGCTTTCGCCCCGACCAGCATGCGGAATCGTCAACCACCCATCAAGTTTTGTATTGGTTGATAATCCGTGCGCTTCGTTGCCGAGCACGATCGCAACTTTGCCCGAGAGATCGGCCGCAGTGAAGACGCTCGAATTTTGCATTTCGTGACTCGACGAACCCCACAACGCAAAACCCATCTCGCCGATTTCTTCGACTGTTACACCTTCATACACGGGAATATTAAATAACGCCCCTGCAGACGCGCGCACAACTTTTGGACTGAAAGCATCTACCGTGCCAGAAGTTAAGGCAATAGCCGTTGCTCCAGCAGCCTCTGCCGACCTTAAAATAGTGCCAAGGTTTCCTGGATCAGAAATTTTGTCGACTACGACAATCCATTGTGCGTTAGTCGCCAATGCAAGGTCTGTGATGTGTAGTTTTGGTTTTAGTGCAATCGCAATAACTGGCTGTGGCGATGCGGTCGAAGCTATGCGCTCCATCACGCCATCGGCGAGATCGTTGACTGCGCTACCCGCACCTGAGCACGGACTCGCGCCGGGCGCGACGAATTGCGACTCGATCGCGATTCCGGCCCGAATCGCTTCGTCGATAAGAGTTGCGCCTTCTATTACGAACGCATTTTCCTGCGCTCGTTCAGCTTTGTCGTTGCATAATCTTCGTAATCGCTGAACACGATTGCTCGTGAACGCCAATTGCGACAGACTCAGACGAGTGCGCCCTTTGCGGTTTCAACCAAATTAGCGAACGCTTTTTCGTCATGTACCGCGAGGTCGGCGAGAATTTTTCTGTCAACGACGACCCCTGCTTTGGACAAACCTGCGATGAATCGGCTGTAACTCATGTCGTGAATTCGACAGCCGGCATTGATTCGCTGAATCCAAAGGCTACGAAACTCGCCCTTCTTTGCTCGACGGTCACGAAATGCGTACTGGCCTGAGTGAAGTACCTGCTCGTTCGCAGAGCGAAACGTACGACTACGGTCGCCGTAATATCCTTTTGCTTTTTCGAGAATCGCCTTGTGCTTTTTGCGGGCGTGAACTGCGCGTTTAACTCGTGCCATTTTGAAATCCTTTCAATCGAGATTCGGTTATCTGGTCAATGAACTGTTTTATTAACTAGTTAGATCTATCGCTCCGCAAGAAGTCGCTTGATGCGCTTGACATCACCGGTGTGAACATCAACGGTGCCATCAAGTCGGCGTGTGCGCTCGCTGGATTTGTGCTCAAACAAGTGCTGACGCATTGACTGCTGACGGCGTAGTTTGCCTGTACCAGTTTTTTTAAATCGCTTCTTTGCTGTCTTGGATGTTTTCATCTTCGGCATTTTTGTTCTCCGTTTCAGTTGTCGTATTGAGATTTGTATTTGAAATGGTTGTTGGATTCAAACTTTGCGGCTTTGCAACTGCAGGTTTTGCAGAAACTGGACGCTTTGATGCTTTTTTGTCTGGCGAAAGAACCATCGTCATATTTCGACCTTCCAAGCGAGCTGAAGTATCAACTTTGGCGATTTGACCGAGTTGCTCGATCACTGCATCCAAAATTTTCGTACCTAACTCGGGGTGAGCCATTTCGCGACCTCTAAATTGCAGGGTGACTTTAACCTTGTGGCCTTCGTCGAGAAACTCGAGCATGTGGCGCACCTTGGTGTCGAAATCTCCTTTGGCAATCTTCGGCTTGAACTTGACTTCTTTCATGGTGATCTGCACCGTCTTTTTGCGGGACTCTTTTATCCGCTGCGCTTCTTCGTAACGAAACTTTCCGTAGTCCATGATTCGACATACGGGTGGTTCGGCTAACGGAGCAACTTCGACAAGGTCTAAATCGGCCTTGCGTGATCGCTCAAGTGCATCTTCAATACTGACGACTCCGACTTGTGATCCATCTGCATCGACTAGACGAACCTGTTTGGCTCGTATTCGGTCGTTGTAGCGTGGCTCATTTGTTGGCGGTGCTATAACTGTTCACTGCTTGACAAGCGGCTGTGCCTCCTCTTCGTATCGGATAAAACTCGCTGTCAAAATATGAGTTTGCCGACGCACGAGAGTCGAGATACGCGGTGGCGTGGCCACTCGCATCAGCTCGACCCAGACGCACTCATCAGCAAAGTTCAAATTTTGAACAACGCAAATCTTGGTGGCTAGGTGGGAAACTAGTTTCCACTTTTGCTGTTGGATAAAAGCAATTTACATTGCCGCTATCGCTGTCATAATGGTAGCGCAGATGGATCAGAACCCCACCCCCGAGCAACAACAAGCCTTGACCGAGGCTCGCGCCCGCTTGGCCGAGACACCGGCCAATGTTGTCGTGGCCAATCATGTTGTTGGACTATACGAACTTGCAGCAATTCATCTCGGCGCGAACCCACCACGATTGGATGATGCCAGATTGGCAATCGACGCCTTGGCGGCAATTGTCGACACCCTTGGCGATCGTCTTGGAGATGACCATGCGACCTTTAAAGACGCATTGGCGAATATTCGGATTGTCTGGGTCAAATTAACCAGCGAAATTAGCTAACGACACTGTTTAGCCAAATACAGCGCCAGTCTCGATTCTTGCTCCGTTGAGCCAAACCTCAACCGTCATAACAGATTTGCCCTCGGGCTGAACTTCGGTCAGCGAAATGACGCCGTCGCTTGTTGCTACTTCGCATTCATGTTTTGAGATCACCGAAACTGCACCAGGTGTTTGATTTGCTGAAATATTTGACGAGATCTTTGCCGAGACAATTTTGATGCGTTTACCAGCGATGTTTGTGTAGGCGCCGCCCACTCGAATCAGACGATCAATCTGAACTGCTGAGGTACTCCAATCAATGCGCAATTCATCCGCCGAAATCTTTTTCGCATACGAAACTTCGCCAGTTTGATCGACACCGTGGCCCACACCATTTTTGACCCCGCTAATCAGTAGCGGCAAAGACGCATCAACAAGTTTTTTGCGCAACGATTCAAGGGTGTCGGTTGCCGAAATTGAAACTTCACTTCGGCTGTAAACTTCACCTTGGTCGAGCCCCTCAACAATGCGCATGATGCACACACCGGTCTTTGCGTCGCCCGCAAGAATTGCGCGCTCAACAGGGGCCGCTCCACGCCAACGAGGCAAAAGCGAAAAGTGCACATTGATCATTGGCACGACGCTCAAAATATCCATTGGAATAATTGCACCGTAGGCGATGACCATGCCGAGCAGATTCGGGTTTTGCGCCGACATCGCCACTAACTCTTCTAACGAGTCTGAAACTCGCAACCCAAGTTCGAGCGCCGCTTGCTTGACCGGGCAAGCACTCGTCTGTTTGCCACGACCACGCCGAGTGTCGGGACGAGTGATCACGAGTTGAATGTTGCACCCTGCCGCAACCAGCGCTTGAAGCGGCGCAACTGCAATTTCGGGTGTGCCTAAATAGATGATGCTCGACGCGCCATTTGCAGGCATCGGCGCAAGACTCGGCGCAGCACTCTTTGCTGGCATCGTCACGAAAGCTTTAGATGTGTCGTTTCGATCTCGCCTGGTTGCTCTTCGCGCCGACGATATTCCGCCAACGCAAGTTTTCTTTGATCTGGAGTCATTCGCTCGAACATTAAGACACCTTGCAGGTGATCGATCTCGTGCTGAAACAATCTGGCGAGCAGTTCGTCGGCCTCGATCTCCACGGTGTTGCCATCCAAGTTCAACCCACGAACGAGAACGAGTTTCGGGCGCAACATCTCAACCGATAAGCCAGGGATAGAAAGACATCCTTCGTCATAAACCCACTCACCACTCGACTCAATAATCGTCGGATTAATCAAGATCTCGGGTGAATCATCAACATCGTAAACAAAAAGTTGTTTTTGAACCCCGATTTGTGGCGCGGCCAGACCCAGCCCAGGTGCTTCGTACATCACTTTCAACATTTCATCGGCAAGTTTGACGAGCTTGCCGTCGATGTTTGTAATTTCTGCGGCGCAGGTCTTTAAAACTGGGTCACCGAATGTGCGAATCTTGTGAGCCATCAGTAAAGGTTATCTACTTTTGTAATCAAGTACTTGGTACTTCAAAGTAACGATGCTGAGAATCTAATAGAATCAAAAGGAAATGAACATGATGGACTTTATAAGAATTGGTATGCGGCGCTCTTGGCGACTGTCATTAGATGAAGCATCAGATTATTTAATCTTCGATCTATTCGGAAAATTCAATTTCGCCAACCGTGAATTTTCAAACCCTGAATACATTCCTTCACCGACCCGCGCAGTTCAACACGCAATAGAACTTTTAAACGGCTCTGACCACAAATTCGCAAGTGGAGCTTTCATTGACTGTGCGGCAGGCAAAGGTAAACCCTGTTTAGTAGCGGCGAGACTTGGGTATGAAGTATTTATTTGTGTTGAAAGAGATGAAGCAACATTCAAAACCTTAGTGGTCAATTTTAATGAGATTTCTCAGAAATATCCCAGTATCAGAAAGACATTGATACATGATGACTTTTTAAGTTTTGACGAGAACGCTCCTCAACTAGATTTCAAAAGACACTACGTAACTTTTTGGTTGTTTGATTTACGAAATGCGCTTCCAGACTTTTTTATTCGCGCCACCCAACTTTGCCAAAAATGGACAATCACTAATGCTGCAATTTTGCTGCTAAGCGAACGAGATCTTCCTCCCTTTGATGGGTGGAATTTAGTGACAACAACCGATATCGGATACGACGGAAGTCGTCAGATATGGATATACAAGCTGAACAAGTCGTAAGTATCATACGCGGGGTGGGTCGACATGAATCGACAATCTAGATTTGTGCGGTCGTTTCGTGTTTGCCAAAACTTCGCTCAGCACTTGCCAATTATCGGCGCGCACCAAACCATGTGTTGAATCTTTCACAACGGTCTGCACAAGCATTGACTCACTCATAGTCTCTAAAAATGTCTTTGTCCCCGTACCACTGATTTCTGCGAGAGACCCAAACGGAGGGAATTTCAAAAGTGATCGTCTCGATCTTTCAGAGGCGTTGAAAGTTTCAAAATTGCCCGTGGCCAGTCCGACAAGAAGCACATTCTTTGGTGTGTGCGTCTGCAACATGATCAGCGGATTCTTTTTTGACCCGCCAACAAGCCGCGCGGCATGCACAACCAATGTCGCAACGAGTTCACTTGTCCGATATCGCGGCGCAAGAAGTTCTGCGTCGATGTCCAGAAACACCACCGTGTCGGCAGTGCCTACGCGATGCAAAACTGCCTCGGTCCCGACAAATACATTTACTCGTTGATTTACCTCGTCAGTCGCCGAAGTAACCTCGCAAACGGTTCGCTTCGCGGCCGCCTGCAACTCTTCGCGCATCCGACTTACCCCTGGTTTTAGCAACGCGCAACTACTTGATCCACAAGATTGGCAAACAACAGGACGCTTGAGAGCGCACCGCGGGCACTCGAGGGTTTTACTATTGCTCTGCACAACTGCGGCGTCACAATTTTCGCAACGCAAAATCGTTCGACATTTTCCGCAGGCGATTAATCTGGCGCGACCTTTGGTGTTGAGAACACACACCACACGGCGACTTGAATCACGCAGTTCTGCAATCAACTCTGACGAAATCAGTGACGAGCTCCAAGACTCATCTTTGTTTCGGTCAAGGATTTTGATTTTCGGCCAAGCCTTCTGGTCATCAGATGCCTTGATCTCAAAAACTCGATTAGAAGCCCAATTTCTTGCAGCCTGTGAAGGTATTGGACTGATCAAACAACACACGGCTTGTGCGCGACGACAACGCTCAATTGCAACATCTCGTGCGTGCCACGAAGGGCTTCGCTCCTCTTGAAGTAGGTCATCATGCTCATCGATCACGACGATGGTTGAGAACTTGGCTACCGGTGCCCAAATGACACTGCGCGTGCCAACGACAACATCTGCTCCTCCATATGCGCTCGCCCAATCTTGTGGCCATAACGCAGTCGAAAAACCATTTACTTTCAGTGAGGCTGCAAGAAGTTTGGCGCGGTGCGCAGTTGGGATCACAACAATCACGGGCCCTTTACTTGCGAACGCACTGACTATTGAAGTCGGGTTTGCAAGTGGCGAAACAACAACTAATCCCCCAGCCTGCTTATTTATCTCGTCGGCAACAACCGATGAAAAATTGATGCTTCGAGATAAGTGTCTCGGTGTCGGCACTTTTTTAATCAGCGTGCTTGGTGCCGAAGCAGAAACGAATGACCTGATCCGACCGGCCCATCTTGTGACGGCCCAATGAGCGAGTTCAATCACCTCATCGGTTGTCCCGAGCCCCAAGATTTTGATAATCGAACGAATTTTGTTGGCCGCCAACCCTGGGCTTGGCTCACCGATTTCAATTACCCAACCGGCAACATTTCGTCCGTGCAATGGAACCCGAACACGCATGCCGACGCGCAAATCAGCAATCAGCGACTCTGGGATTAAATAATCAAATGTTTTATCGACTCCCGTGACATCGGGAACGACTCGCGCGACCCGAACCGAGGGTGTCGCTAGGTCACTCAGAGTTTGACTGCTGCCTTGAATTCTTTAAGACGAGACAGAGACTCCCAAGTGAAATCTGGATGGCTACGACCGAAGTGCCCATAGGCGGCTGTCCTTTGGTAGATCGGACGCTTCAAATCAAGGTCGCGAACGATCGCCGCTGGACGGAGATCAAAAACTTCACGCACTGCAGATTCGATTAATGCTTCGTCAACTTTATTCGTGCCAAAAGTTTCAACGAAGATGCTTACTGGATGTGCCATGCCAATAGCGTAAGCAACTTGAAGTTCGCAACGTTGTGCGGCACCAGACGCAACAACATGTTTGGCGACCCAACGCGCCGCGTACGCTGCAGAACGATCGACTTTGGATGGATCTTTTCCGCTAAATGCACCGCCACCGTGACGACCCATGCCGCCGTAAGTGTCGACAATAATTTTGCGACCTGTCAAACCTGTGTCTGCGTGTGGTCCACCTTTGACGAACTCGCCGGTCGGGTTGACATAAACGGCGTAGTCATCTTTTGCAAACTGTGCAGGGATAACCGGGCGGATAACTTGCTCAATCAAGTCAGGGCGAATAACCGTGTCACGATTGATGCCGTCGGCGTGTTGAGTTGAAATCAAAACCGTTCGCAATCGAACAGGCTTTCCATCTTCGTAGTCGAAAGTGACTTGCGTCTTGCCATCAGGTCGCAAGTACGGAATCGCTCCTGACTTGCGCACATCAGTCAACTTCTCTGCCATTCGATGCGCCAGCCAAATCGGCAACGGCATCAGATCTTCGGTTTCGGTGCACGCATAACCAAACATCATTCCTTGGTCGCCGGCTCCCTGACTATTGAGCGCATCTTCGCCGCTTTTACCAACACGAATTTCTTCACTGATGTTGACACCTTGCGAGATGTTCGGGCTCTGCTCATCGATGCTGACGATTACACCGCAGGTGTTTCCGTCGAAGCCGTAAAGTGCATTGTCATAGCCAATGCCATTAATTACTTGTCGCGCCAATTTTGGAATATCAACATAAGCACTTGTTGTAATTTCGCCGGCGATGACGCAAAGTCCTGTGGTCAACAATGTTTCGCAAGCAACTCGCCCAGCAGGGTCTTCGGCAAGAATTGCATCAAGAACTGAATCCGATATTTGGTCTGCCATCTTGTCTGGGTGACCTTCAGTCACGCTCTCAGATGTAAACGAGTACTTTTTCATTTGATCTCCATCTCAATTAACTTAAACAAGACGCTAGTCAAAAACTGGCTTGCAATGTGATTTATCGGACTTGGTAATTAAAGCGCTGATCCGAATATTAAGCGTCTGGCTGTGTTGCGGCTTCGAGTTCGGCTGCTAGTTCGGCTTCTTGTGCTGCCGCGGCGGCTTCATTCTCGGCGACGATGTCTTCGATTGTGCGGGCGACCAATTGAATCTTTCCTGCTGAGATCTCTTCAAAACTAATCGAAAGTGGTTTACGGGATGTTGAACTTACCTGCGGTGGCACCATGTTGCCCAGTCCATCACCAAGTTGATTGAAATACGAGTTGATCTCTCGCGCTCGACGAGCGGCAAGTGTTACAAGAGAGAACTTCGAACCTGTGTGCCCCATCAACGATTCAATTGGCGGGTTCATCATCGTGTCTTCTGCGGTCACTTGGTTCCTCCTGGATCAGGCGTCGGGTACGCCTAGCGGCTAATAAGTATAGCCACGAACAGCACTAGCCATTGCGTTGCTTTCGCTCATAATCAATGATCCGACTCATTTCATCAACAGTGGATGCAAGATCGTCATTGATCAATACATAATCCGCAATCGCCTTGCCGACTGGCTCTTCGTCTTCGGCTTTTTGAAGTCGCTTTTCAACTTTCTGATCCGAGTCACCACGCCCGTGCAAGCGTGATTTTTGCTCCTGCCGAGACGGAGGCAAAACGAAAAGCAAAAGTGCCTGCTGGTTCAATTTTTTTACCTGCTGAGCGCCGTCCACCTCGATTTCTAGCACCGTGTCTTTGCCCGACGGGGCATTTGGTGTGGGAGTGCCGTAGAGGTTTCCTAAAAAATCTGTCCATTCAAGAAACCCATCTTCGGCGATATGTTGCTCGAATTGCTCGCGAGTCACGAACTTATATGCGTCTTGCTTCTCTCCCTCGCGTCGTTCACGGGTGGTCCACGACCGACTCAACCAAAGATTTGCATCACGTTCAACTAAAACATCAACGATCGTGCTTTTTCCGACCCCACCAGGACCAGACACGACTATCACCAGACCGCTTTTATTTGAAGAGTTCACACTGGTGACCCAACACTTCGCAGCAGTGACTCACGATCTTGGGCACTGAGACTTTCGATGCGACATTTTTCGGCGATGCCCAGTTCTGCCATTATTCGCCGAGCCTTAACTTTTCCGATTCCTGAGATCAACTCAAGAACTTTCACAAGATACAAACGGTTCGTGGGTTGATGCTTTGAGTTGTTGATCAAAACATTGGCAAGACTTAGCTCACTATTTGCAACTTGTTTAAGCACCAGGGACATCTCTTGACGCAACGCCAGCGCAGACGCAATCGCCTGAGTTCGAACAAGATCAACACTTTTGATCTGATCTGAGGTTGCCATTAATGCATTCTACTTGTGAGTCCTGCAGGTTGTTTAAGATCTCAAATCAATTCAATTCATTTCAATTAGCCAGCCCGTTGCGGTGTGCGGCTGAAGTGACCTGAGACCAGTCAGATATTTTATGGGTCACTGCCCAGTCGATTAGTTGCTGTTGAACCAACAGCGGAGCGCGAGGGTTTGCGAAACTGGCCGTTCCGACTTGCACGGCATTGGCTCCAGCCAGCATCAGTTCGGCTGCATCTTGCCCGGTTGCAACCCCACCAACGCCGATGATTGCAATATTTGGCAGAGCCGCACGAACATCGAATACGCACCTGACTGCAATCGGATGCAACGCGGCACCAGATAATCCACCACGTACATTGCCAAGTTGTGGGCGACCTGTTTTGGTGTTGATCGCCATGCCCATCGCCGTGTTTACAAGTGTTACAGCCTGCGCTCCTGCATCTTCAACAGCGCGAGCAATATTGACAAGTTCAGAAGTGTTTGGACTTAGTTTGGCCCACAGTGGCAAGCCAGCATCTTGACAACCACGAATAATTTGCGCGCTGAGGTCGGCATCGTGGGCAAACATCACATGATCGCCCCCCAAATTCGGACACGAAAGATTAATCTCTAACGCGGTAATTTTAGATCGCACAGCCTTTAGCGATTTGGCCGCGTCTAGATAATCCTGAACGCTGTGTCCCCAAATGCTGACGATGATTGTCGCACCAGTTTTTTCGAGTGCGACAAGATCGTTGGCAATAAAATGATCGACACCGTTGCCTTGCAAACCGACCGCATTGAGCATTCCACTTGTTGTTGGCGACAACCTCGGCGCTGGATTACCAGCCCATGCAAACGGCGCAATTGATTTCGTCACAACAGCACCAATTTCGTCTAACGCAAAATATGGATCTAGTTCGGCCCCGTAACCAGATGTCCCAGATGCCGTCAGAATTGGATGAGCGAGTTTGACCTCACCAATTTGAATCGAGCAGTTAGTTAGCGCTTCATGATTCATTGAGCGTGAAACTCTTGAAGTGACATCACCGTAAATGGTCGATTGCGTTGCTCAATCATTCCTTGCACTGCCGCAGTTGCCGCACTCAGCGTTGTGACCACTGAAACTCGGAAAGTATTTGCTGCTTTACGAATTGCTTCGCCATCACTTCGTGTGCCATAACCACGCGGAGTGTTGATCACCAAGGCAATTTCGCCAGACTCAATTAGTTTCACGGCATCGTCACCCGTGCTACTGCCGGACTTTCGCTCGGAAAATTTGCCAACGACTCGCGAGACTTTGCAGCCGTGTTTTGTTAAATAGTCGGCGGTGCCAATTGTCGCAACAATTTCAAGACCAAGAGTGGTCAACCCTTTAACTACTTCGACTCCACCAACCTTGTCGCGGTCATTGAGTGAAACAAAAACCAAACCAGAGACGGGCAAAGTCGTACCAGCAGCAAATTGCGCCTTGGCGAAAGCCCTGGCGAACGAGTCGTCGATTCCCATCACTTCGCCCGTGGATCGCATTTCTGGTCCGAGCGCCGTGTCAACATCTGCGAAACGGTTGAACGGCAGGACTGCTTCTTTGACTGACACATGCGAACCACGAACCGGGTTTTTGAGCAGGCCTTCAGAGCGCAATTCACTCAGTTTGGCGCCGAGCATTACTCGACTTGCAATTTTTGCAATTGGCACGCCCGTTGCCTTGGCAACAAACGGCACTGTCCGACTGGCACGCGGGTTTGCTTCGATCACATAAACAGTTTGATCTGTAATCGCAAACTGCACATTGACGAGCCCAACAACTTTTAAGGCTTCGGCGATTTTCTTGACCGTGTTCTCGATTTGCATGACGATCTCGACAGACAATGTCGCCGGAGGAATCGTGCACGCCGAGTCACCTGAGTGCACGCCTGCTTGCTCAACATGCTCCATGACTCCACCAATCAATACTTCGCCGCTCGCATCGCGAATCGCATCAACATCGACTTCGGTCGCGTCTTCTAAGAATCGATCAACCAAAACTGGTCGTTGCGCCGACAATCCACCTTCACGACCAAGCGAACCCTCTTGGCTCATCTCGTGCATCGCACCGCGTAACCGAGTTTCGTCATGGACAATTTGCATTGCTCGCCCACCAAGCACATAACTTGGACGAACCAATACGGGGAAACCAATTTTGTTGGCAATCGCGACGCTCTCTTCAACATTGCGCGCCGTGCCACCAGGTGGTTGCAAAATGTTTAACGACTGACACAAAGCACTCCACTTTTCGCGATCTTCTGCAATATCAATTGATTCACTCGTGGTGCCCGCAATCATTGCGCTCGGCAATTGACTGGCTAATTTAAGCGGAGTTTGACCGCCCAAACCAACAATGATTCGCGGGTCAACACCTGAAACTTGTTGTTCAGCTTCAATCACATTCATCACATCTTCATAAGTCAACGGCTCAAAATAAAGTTTGTCCGAGGTGTCGTAATCTGTTGAAACAGTTTCGGGATTGCAGTTCAACATAATCGTTTGATATCCGGCATCTCGCAACGCAAAACTTGCGTGCAC
>CAMCZA010000016.1 GCA_945885515.1 Ferrithrix thermotolerans DSM 19514
TCAAGTAATGCCTCCCGGAACTCGACAGTTGGTGTTACTGGTTTCCAATTTGTAACTATTTCTCTACGCATTTCGTTCATTTGGTTGAAGCCACTTGACTGTGGTTCAAATGCAGTTACCGCAAAGCCTTTTGATGACAAAAATAGGGCAAGTAATCCAATTCCACTGCCGATTTCTATGATCTGACTTCCCGGGCTTAGCCGAGATAAATCTGGCGCGACTACTTTTGCAAAAAATTGGGCTTCTGAGATGTAAGTCTTCAGTGGCTCTTGAATATCTTGAGGAAGTTTGCCATTTTCTAATAATTCTGCAGAGTTATAAGCCACTTAACTTTTGTCCAATCCGTGCAGCGACAGTATTTTAAACATAAGTAATTGTATAAAAGGTCCAAATATATTTGGTTAGTTCTTGGAGCCATTCGGCTTTGATTGCGCAATTGAGCGGGTGATTAAATGAGTGTACGGCACTCGAAGTAAATCGTGGTGCAAATCTGCCCGTTCAATGTTGAAAGCCGAACTGACGAATTCAAGGTACTGATCTTTTGTGCGAACAAATTTGCCACGGTCGTTCTTAGCCAAGATTTTAGCGATTAAGTTTTGGTTGTCTTCATATGCGACATCGAAGGTAATCAAGACACCTTCACTATTTAGTCGATCTCTTAAAGACGTCATAAGTTGAGCCAATTGTTGATTATCAAGATGGTGCATCACTCCGAGAATTATTATTCGATCAAAAGTTTGAAGTCCGTGATCATTGAGTTGGTCAACTCCTGCACAAATAAAAGTACCCTCAGCACCAAATTTTTTTGTGGCTGAGGCAATGTACTTCGGGTTGTGGTCTAATCCGATGTATTTGACATTCGGTAAAAAATCAAGAATTGCTGCCGGGCCACAGCCAACGTCAAGAACAGTACAACCATTCGTCGGCTTAATGTATTCGCTCACCAAGGTCGTATATGTACTTCCACCGAGCAAAAAGTTCATCAATTTTGCATACACACTCGAGATTTCGAGGAATTTATCCTTCAATAAAAACTGCATCTGTTATTTCGCCATGATTTAAGGATTGAAAACTTTTACTGACTCAATCACATGAGATTGTTCGTCTTTTGACATGGTGTTGAACAGCGGTAATCGAACCAGACAATCTCCTGCGCCTTCTGTTATCGGAAACTGGCCATCTTCGCCACCGAGAGTTCGGCCAACTGTCGAAAGATGAAGCGGTTGATAGTGGAACACAGCGTAGATGCCCAAATTCTTAAGGTGTTCGATGAATTTATCGCGTTGAATGCCCCGCTGAAATCGCAAGTAGTAGACATGCCCCGTGTGTTCACAGCCATCTGGAACAGTCGGCGTAATAACACTATTGCTGTTGGCCCAACCTGAAAGTTCGCTGTGATATCGGCTCCAAATATTCATTCGCTGTGTATAGATTTCATCCGCGCGTAAAAGCTGACCATACAAAATTGCCGCGAGCAAATCACTTAGCACCCAGCTCGAACCCACATCAACCCATGTGTACTTGTCAACCTGTCCGCGAAGAAACTTAGTTCGGTCAGTCCCTTTTTCGCGAAGAATTTCAGCTCGTTCGGCTAGTGATGGATCGCTTATCACGAGGGCTCCACCCTCGCCACAAGTGATGTTTTTGGTTTCATGAAAACTTTGGGTGGCAAGCGCGCCAAAAGTTCCTAGATATTTGCCCTTATATTTTGCGAAAAGTCCGTGCGCATTATCTTCAATCAACACCAAATTGTGGTCATGAGCAATCTTCACAAGCCGTTCCATCTCGCAAGCAACACCTCCGTAGTGAACAACACAGATCGCCCTTGTTCGCGAAGTGATTGCAGCTTCAACTTGGTCTACGTCAATATTCAAAGTGTCTTGTCGAACATCTACAAATATTGGCTTTGCTCCGTAGAGCATGAACGCACTTGCGGTTGAAACGAAAGTAAACGCAGGAACAATGACTTCGTCTCCCGGTTTAAGTCGCAACAAGAGCGCAGCCATTTCGAGGGCATGCGTGCAAGAAGTAGTCAGTAAAGTTTTGTCATTGCCTAAAATTTCAGTAATTCGAGCCTCGGATTGCTTGGTGAAATGCCCATTTCCCGAGATGTGACCAGCAGAAATAGATTCGGTAAGAAGCTCGAGATCATGTTTGCCAATATCGGCACGATTGAAAGGAATCTTCATCATTCTGTGCTCAGTTATCCGCCGTGCCCAGAGCCAGCATTTGAAGTTGTTTCGGCGATCATATAGGTCGGCTTATTCATTACTCGAAAATGCATTCGACCAATATATTCACCCAGTACACCTAATAAAAATATTTGCACCCCAGAGAAAATAGTTATCGATGAAGCCAAGAGTGGAAATCCGGGAACTGTCCCGCCAGTTAGCAAAGGTTTACTCACGACGAAAATTAAGAGAACTAAACCAAAAGCGACGGTCGCAAATCCCAGTGTGCTCGCCATTCTTAGTGGCAAAGTGCTGTAACCGGTGGCCATGTCAATCATGAATCTCACTAGTTTTCTAAATGTGTAATGCGACTTTCCTTCGGCTCTTTGATCGTGAGCAACCTCAGTTGTCGTAAATCTCGAAGTAGACCAAGTCAGAAGTGCGTCTAGTGAAATATTTGGGCCAAGCGAAGAGTGAAAGCCAGTTCGAAGATCGGTTCGAAATGCACGAAATGAACTCATTGACACTGCGCTACTGAATCCGAGGGTCGAAGAGAAAAACTTTCGGGCGATTTTTGAGACGAGTCTGCGATAAAGATTCTGTTTAACCTTCGTACTGACGCCATAGACAACATCAATTTCTGGGGACAGAGCAGAGAGTAATTTTGAAATTTCTTCGGGTGGGTTCTGCAAATCATCGTCAAGGGTGACGATTGTTGCGAACCCAGCAACTCGAACGCCAGCAAGCAAAGCACCGTGTTGACCTGAGTTTCTGCCTAGCCGCAGACCCTTCACATTCGAATTGACTTTCGAAATTGCAGAGATTTCTTTCCAGGTTCCATCTTCACTTGCGTCATCAACGAGAACTATTTCAAAATCCTGCCACCCAACCGAAGCAGAAACTCGGTCAACAAGTTTTTGTAATGTTCGCTCAGATCGATAAACGGGCACGATTACCGAGAGACCTTGACTTAAACCCACTCGTTCATCGTACCGAAATCCACTACGAGCTAAGTGGCGCATCACGGCAGATACCACTTGCTAAATCACGACCACCTAAACTGAGCCACGATGTTCAACGACTACACGCAGGCTTCTAGAGAACTTGCTTTAGTCAATTCGCCTGTTGATGCACGACGGTTCAATCTTTCAGTTTCGCGGATGAATGTGCCGCATGGTCATTTGGCCAGCGATGAAGAAGTTATTGAGAAATGTCGTCGTTGTGAGTCACAATTATTGATTCTGCGGTATCCAACAAATCGCGTGCAGTTGGCAAATCGGCTGGCTCTTAGCTCTGACCAAGTGATGTTTCAAGCTGACACGCTGGTCTATTTCTCGAAAGATTTAGAATCAAAATCCGTAGATAGCAAGAGTACTCAGAAATCAAACGACTGGAATTTTCGCAAAGCTGATGACTCGGACAACAACGAGATTCACAAACTCTCTGAGATTATTTTTGAGGATTATCCAAATCACTACCGAGCCAACAGTCGTCTTCGTCTTGAAGACATTAGAGATGGCTATGTTGAGTGGGCACAGGTGGGTCTGCTTGATCAAAAGAAACTCACGGTAATTGTCGAAGACCGGTCTGCAAACAAAGTTGGCTTTGCATTGGTTGCATTTGACGGCGATCTGGCCGAAATTGAGTTGAACGGAATTCACCCAGATGCACAGGGGCAAGGTGCTTACTCGGCTCTCTTGAGGTGGTTGTCGAATCATCTTGCGGAGCGAGGTGTTAAGAAACTCTGCATCTCCACGCAAATTCAAAACGAGAGAGTGATTCGCGCCTGGATCAGATCAGGGTTCAACTTAGATTTTTCTCTGAATACCGTTCATTTAATGCGAGAAAATTAGATATCAATAGAAAGTGAAGAACCTGCGAAGCAGATTACATCGAAAAATTATTTGGTGGATTCGGTGAGTGCTTCGAGCAGTGTGTTCCATCCGAGAGTGGCGCACTTGATTCGCACTGGAAACTTAACAACACCTTGCAATGCTTCAATGTCACCAAGATTAATTGATTCATCAACTGGTTCGTCATTGTCGGCGAGCGTCATCATGTGTTTGAATCGTCGCACGAACGCCCGAACCTCGTCAACAGTTTTACCTTTAATGGCAACCGTCATCATTGAAGTTGAACTTTGACTAATCGAACATCCTTGTCCAGAAAACTTCACATCCCGCACGACGCCGTCAGCAACATCTAGAAATATCCGAATGTCGTCCCCACAAAGCGGATTGTGACCTTCACTGCTGATAGCAGGCGGTTGCAACTCGCCACGGTTGCGTGGCGTGCGATAGTGATCGAGAATAATCTCGCGGTATAGATCTTCGATGCCTGGCATTGATCCTCGTGCTTCTACTTAAAAGATATCTGATGCCGAGTCAAGCGCATCGGCAAGTGCGTCGACATCAGCAGTTGTGTTGTAGAGATAGAAACTTGCACGTGCCGTCGCGTTTGCGCCGATGATCTTCATCAGTGGCTTTGCGCAGTGATGGCCTGCGCGAACGCAAACATTTGACTGATCCAAAACTTGACTCAAGTCATGTGGATGAATGCCGCGGAATGCGAAACTAAATGTTGCGCCGCGCAGTTCAGGGTTACGCGGGCCATGAATTGTGATGTCGTCACCAAATCGATCGGCAAACTTTTCAATCACATAACCTGAAATTGCAATCTCATGTTGACGAATACTTGTCATACCAAAGTCGTTCAGATAATTAACCGCCGCACCAAGCCCAACTACTTCTGCGATCGCTGGTGTACCAGCCTCAAATTTGGCTGGTAATTCTGCGCAGGTGAAACCATCAAGTCGAACTTCAGAAATCATGTTTCCGCCACCCAAAAATGGTGGCATTGCTTCAAGCAGTTCTTTTCGACCCCACAACACACCAACCCCCGACGGACCACACATTTTGTGACTTGAGAAAGTCACAAAGTCGGCGCCCAATGCGCGCACATCAGTTGGCGCATGTGGCACTGATTGGCACGCATCAACAATCGCAATCGCACCAGCTGCATGTGCCGCAGCACAAAGTTTCTCAACTGGATTAATCGTGCCCAAAACATTTGACATTGAGGTAAACGAAAAGACTTTGACGCCTTTCAACAAAGTTTCAAGCGAAGTCAGATCAAGTTGGTAGTCGCTAGTCAGCGGCACCCATCGCAACTCGATGCCTCGTTCTTGCTGCAACATTTGCCACGGCACGATATTTGCGTGGTGCTCCATATGGGTGAGCAATACCACATCACCAGTTTTCAGATTTGTTCGACCCCATGAATTGACAAGCAGGTTCAAGGCTTCAGTGGCATTCTTCGTGAACACAATCTCTTGTGAGCTGTTTGCATTTATAAACTTTGCAACCGCATTTCTTGCGCCTTCGTATAGTTCGGTGGCATTCGCCGCAAGTGTGTAGGCGCTTCGGTTGATTGGCGCATATGTCTCGCGCATAAATTCAGACATCGTGTCGATCACGATGTTTGGTTTTTGTGAAGTATTGGCGCTGTCTAAATAGACAAGTGGCTTTCCATTAATTTGTGTCTCTAAAATTGGAAAGTCACGGCGAATCGCCACCGAATCAAAGTCTCTGTGTGCGCTGGTCATAGTCACGACGCAGTTCGGTAAGCGTCGTAGCCGTTCTTTTCAAGTTCTGCAGCCAACTCCATACCACCCGATTTGACGATGCGCCCATCAATCAAAATATGCACAAAGTCTGGTTTCACTTCGTCAAGCAAGCGTTGATAGTGGGTGATCAACACAATGCCAAGTTCAGGCCGATCTTGGCGCACTTCGCGTATGCCCTGTGCAACGATTCGCAACGCATCAATATCTAAACCAGAATCAGTTTCATCGAGAATCGCAAGTTCTGGCTCAAGAATCGCCATCTGCATGATTTCGTTGCGCTTTTTTTCGCCACCCGAGAAACCTTCGTTCAAATAGCGATCCACGAACGATGAATCCATGCCGAGTCGTTTCATCCAACTGATTATTGAGAGTCGCAACTCAAGAACAGAAAGATCGATTCCTTTGCGAGCCGACAATGACTGCCGCAAAAACTGAATCACCGAGACACCGGCAATTTCTTGTGGATACTGAAACGCCAAAAAGATTCCAGCCTTGGCGCGAACATCGGTCGGCCACAACGAAATATCTTCACCTTTGTAGAACAGTCGACCGTGTGTTACTTCATATTCTGGTGCGCCGAGCAAAGTTGTCGCCAGAGTTGACTTTCCAGAACCGTTTGGGCCCATGATCGCATGAACTTCACCAGTGTTAACTGTTAGCGAGATACCTCGCAAAATCTGTGTATCAGCCTCAGTTGGCTTGGCATGAAGATCATCAATGCGAAAGAGTTCGCTCACGCAACAAAGTCTAATTGCGCACCTAGATATTTGCACTATGTGCGTAGTAGTAATTAATTCGTCACCAACCGCGAGCAACCCATTGCGAGAGTTGTGGTCGTTCAGCGCCGATCGTTGTGTCGAGCCCATGCCCAGGTAGGACAATTGTCTCAGCAGGAAAAGTGAAAAGTTTGTTGTCGATCGATGAGATGATCGTGTCAAAATCTCCACCTTCAAGTTTTGTGTTACCTGGTCCACCCGGAAACAAAGTGTCGCCGGTAAATAGCAACGGAGTATCAACAACTTGAAACGAAATCGATCCCTCGGTGTGACCAGGGTTGTGAATTGCGAGCAACCTCAAATCGCCAACTTCAATTATCTCGGCATCATCTATAAACACGTCGTAACCGACATCTTTGAGCCTTGGTGCGTCAGCGGCAGTCACCGCAACTTCATATCCTGCTTCGCGCATCGCCGGCACCGCCTGAATATGATCCCAGTGTCCGTGCGTTTCAAGCACTCGCTTGACGCCGAGTCGCCGGCACAGCGCCAAAAGTTGTTCGTGCTCATTAGCCGCATCAATCAAAACAGCGATGCCCGTTCTGCGACAGCGCACGACAAAAACATTATTATCAAACGGTCCGACCACAACTTTGTGCACTTCAACGCTGGCATCTCTCCAGTGCAGGGTCGGGTCAACGAACCCCGTGTTTTCTGGCTCATTTGTCATACCCGACAAGTATCTCAGCGAATCCCGAGAATTCTCCGATTAGCGAAAATGGTCGTTGCGCTGGCAAGATAGACCCCATGAACTTTGCCTTTACAGAAGAACAAGAAGAGCTCCGCAAAACAGTCCGCGCATTTTTGGATGCAAAGTCTCCAGAGACTGCCGTTCGTGAGCAGATGGAAACCGTCAATGGTTTTGATCCAGCAGTTTGGGCGCAGATGGGTTCGCAAATGGGATTGATGGGAATTCATATTCCTGAAGAATTCGGTGGCATGGGATTTTCTTACATCGAGTTGGGTGTCGTTCTTGAAGAGATGGGCCGCTCGCTTCTCTGCGCGCCGTTTTTCTCGACTGTTGTTTTGGCTGCGAACACTTTGATGCAGTCAGGCGACGAGGCAGCAAAGAAAAAATATCTTCCGGGCATCGCCAGCGGTGAGACAACTGCAACTCTCGCATCAGTTGAACCTTCAGGCAAATGGGATGAAGCGGGCATCACGATGACAGCAAAAGGATCTGGATCAAGTTTCACTTTGACTGGTACAAAAATGTTTGTGCTCGACGGTCACACCGCTTCGATGATCATCGTTTCGGCTCGCACTAGTAAAGGTGTTTCACTTTTCGCTGTTGACGGCAATGCAAAAGGCTTGACTCGCACCGCACTTTCAACAATGGATCAAACTCGCAAGCAAGCCAAACTTGAGTTCGCCGATGTGGCAGCAACCTTGATCGGCACAGAAGGCAAAGGCTGGGATGTTCTTTCTCGCGTTAATGACCTTGTCGTAGTTGCACTTGCTGCCGAACAAGTCGGTGGCGCTCAAAAAGTTCTTGACATGGCAGTTGAGTACGCAAAAGTTCGTGTTCAGTTCGGTCGCCCAATCGGATCTTTTCAGGCGATCAAACACAAGTGCGCCGACATGTTGCTCGAAGTTGAGTCGGCAAAATCTGCTGCCTACTACGGCATGTGGTGTGCAAGTGAAATGAACGAAGAGTTGCCATCGGTGGCTTCGTTGTCAAAGGCATATTGCTCAGAGGCCTACTTTCATGCTGCTGCTGAGAATATTCAAATTCACGGTGGAATTGGTTTCACCTGGGAGCACCCAGCGCACCTTTATTTCAAGCGTGCGAAGTCGAGTGAGTTGCTGTTCGGAGATCCGACTTACCATCGCGAACTTCTTGCGCAACGCATCGGCATCTAGAACTCTTAACACCGCATGTCTGCGGTTCTGATTTTTGCAATAATTCTTGCGACCCTGTTTGTATTTGCGATCGCAGCAGTAACAGTTGGCCGCGAAGCACGCCGACTCGACAGTTTTGCGCCACGGGCAGTTTACGAACTTGAACAGGCCACAAAATTCGTTGCCGATCGTCTGCCAAGCGACTCACAGGCCCGTCTGACCTTTGAAGAATTGCGCAAACTACTCGTATTTCATATGCGCTGGTTACACGACAACGGTCTTCAACCGCTTGGCGTTATCGACCGCCGTCAAGACATCGTTGAAGAGATTGTGATCACTGAAGAAACAGTCACGGCTTATCTGCTCGGTGCCGCGGAGAAAAATCGTATTGAGATTTTAGAAGATGTTGATGTCGTGCATGTTGTACAAGCACACTTAGATTATTTTGATGCCATCGGCGCTGTCGGACCAGTCGCCAAAAACTGAAATAGTTAGATCGCTAGGGCCTCGTCGGTTGAGCGTTTAGAAGTTGAGTCGGTCTTCCAAATATTTGTGTATCGCTGCAATCGTGGATTGAAATAAGGGTCATCATCAAGCACCGAACCCCATCGTGCGCCAAGTTTGCCAACTTCGGCGTCAACTCGCTTAGCAATACGCGTCTTAGATTCAAAGTGAAACAAATGTGCATGTGGGGTGAAGATCACGCGATAGCCGGCAAGTTGTACCTTCAAGCAGAAATCAATGTCGTTCCAATTGCCGGGGAAACCCAAGCACAAGCCACCAACTTCTTCAAACACGTCACGGCGAATCAGCATGCACGCTGCAATCAGGCTTGATGCCTCGCGTTGCACGCGCAACAAATTTTGTGGACCAGAAGTCTCAGGACTTCGAGCACGATATAGATCGGTCGGATCTGGGCTAAAAATATGTCCGGCACTTTGAATTGTTGAGTCTTCAAAAAGCAACATCGGGCCAACAACGCCGACTTCTGGGTCGTTAAACATCGCCACCAGAACTTCAAGCGCATCGTCGGTAATGATTTCAGTGTCATCATTGAGAAGAAGAATCAGATCCGACTCGCAAGACATTGCGCCAAGATTATTTTTTTCCGCAAAATTGAATGGTCGATCGTAATTAATTATTTCTAATCGCTCGCCACCAAGATCTTGCAATTTCTTTAAAACATCAGCCGGAGTCGGAGTATCGGCCACAACGACCACATTGAAGTTCTGGTAGGTCGATCTTTCAAACAGACTGCGCACCGCCTCAACAACCATTACGCGTTGTTCGCCAAAAACTTCGGCAGATGTACCGCGTGTGGCGACGATTACTGCAACTTTTGGTTGTTTTATCAGGCGTCTTTTCACCCGCACACACGGGACATTCGCGTCAAACTCACATTCTGCGTCGATGTTTTGTCGCAGGCAGTGATTAATAACTGCTTCAAGAGATGCTGATGGGCGAGAGTCGCTTGACTTCGCAATAGTCAGCACCTCGGCCATCCGCAAAATCTCTTTTGCTTTCTCAGAAAGTCGCAGCGCACGATCGTGAGAGTGGCGTAGAGCCAAGTCTTTGAATCCACCACTACGGCGAACAAGGTCAAGGCGAGCAATAAGTGTTGGGCCGACATAACAGTGCGCACGTAGTCTTTCTGGCGACCAACCTGGGCGTCTGGCAAAACTCAGGGGTTCAACTTTTTCGTATGTCGGATATCCAGAGTCTCCGTAAATGAGTTCAACATTTGGCTTTGTCAAAATAAACTCACTAACAGTCAGCAAAGACTCGCGTTGCAACGCGTCACCAGCATCAAGAAATACAACTATTTCATCAGATGTCTTGACGGGTATGGCCGACTCATCGAATTCTGTAACGACCTTCACCCGGCCAAATGACAAACGCTTGTGGAGTTTTTTTACAACGTCTGGAACGGCACCAAAAACCACCCAAGTCAGTTCGTGCGCACCAGACAGCACGAGTGATTTGTGTGTTAGTCGAAGGTCGTCCAGGTTCGCATCTTGTGCGTCTGTCAAAACAACAAAACTACTCATGTCCAAAACCGTTTCAAATATTTTCGTAGCGGTCGTGGAATGTTTCGATAGATAAATCGCACTGGACGCAACCATCCACCATGCACCCAGTTGGTTACATGAACCTGAGTCGTGTTCGGCGGAAACTGATATTCACGAACTGAACCGTAAGTTGAAAGTTGACGCTGTTGCTCACGGGTTTCTGCGAGCCTTGCGAATTCGGCGTCGCGCTTTGCAAGATCTGCAAGTTTTCGTTGAACGACTGCGGGGTCGAATTTAG
This sequence comes from Ferrithrix thermotolerans DSM 19514, assembly GCA_945885515.1. Classification (GTDB taxonomy): domain Bacteria; phylum Actinomycetota; class Acidimicrobiia; order Acidimicrobiales; family Ilumatobacteraceae; genus BACL27. Next base: position 10,722 of record CAMCZA010000016.1, read on the forward strand.
GCGACACCATGACTTCTTAAGGATAGCGAAACCCGCAGTGGCACTGGCTAGATCATCATATTTATTGAGCTGACAACCCGTTCACCGAGATCAGTGTCACCTGTGACTTTCCATCTGGCGCGGGTCTCGTTTGCAGTGGCGCGACCTGTTGCAAGTTCAACAAAAGTGTTGCTATCAAAAAATAATTCCATCACAGGTGGGTTGCTCAACTGTGCGACAACGGTTGCTCGAGCGTTAATCACAGTGATTGCAATCTCACGCGCAATTGGTTCGGTGATGTGAATAATTACTGACGAGCCTTCAGGAGTAGCCGCTCGTTTGCCAACGACAATCGGCAGTGTTCGGCACAGCCGGCTAACAGTGGTCGCTGCGCTTGCAGAGTTTTGATTTCCAGGAATATTAAGTGCGCGACGCATATCTTGTTCGTGTACCCAACAATCCATTACCCGAATTTGCAAAAATTCGGCCATCGTGTTCTTGCCCATCGGAGTCATTGTCTCTTTGGTGAAATATTCGTCAGGTGCCGACTCGAGTTCGGCACGGCGGGTCGCCATTACTTGATCAAATTCTTTAAGAACTTCAGTCCCAGAAAGTGACCGACGAGCGTCAACCTCATGCTCGTTCATTTCGCCGATTGGGTTCTTAATGAATTCAAGCGAGGTGGCTCGATGAGTTGTTGAGCCGTGACCACCCATTGATTTTTCGGTTCCGATCAGATGTGAAAGGTTGTCCTGCACCGACCAGCCAGGGCATTGCGTTGGTGTCTTAAATTGTGCTTCAGTTAGTGAAGCACACAAGTCGTGCACAGATTTCAAGGTATCAAACAAATTTGAAATCGTCTTTTTGTAGTCTGTGCTGCTGATGTCGCTCATGGTGCCGGTGTCTGCACAGTCCGCCATTCACGCGCTTTCAAGTACGGTGAAAAAACATTTGCAATATTTTCAAGGTCTTGTTGTGTCTTGGGTGTTTTGATTTCATAGAGACCCTGCATTTCGCTGTAACCCTGCATCAGACTCCAAAGTTTAAGCGCATCGTCGCCGAGTGGTGGCGGCACGACGACAGGGCCAAACACGCCACGCCCATTTTCGAACACGATCAACGGCACGCCAAAAGCTGCGAACTTTGCAACTGACTCTTCGTGGTCAAGGCGGACATCATCATGAGTTGTCTTATCGGCGATTGCTTCATCCCAAGTATTGTCTGGAGCAGCAATACTCTGAAGAAGTTCACGAGCAGTCGCTTCCTCGTAGGGTCGCAAACCGTGTTCATGCAGGGCACGCGCGGCAGCCAAATACCAGTCGTCGCAAAGATCCATATCAATTCGTCGCAGCCATGCAGCAATTCGAAGCGGTGTCCAGCCGTAGGCGAGTTCGCGTTCCCATGGGTGTTTCTTTCCCTCTTCGCGATTTATTTCTTCAAGACTGAAAAAGCGCCAATTGATATCAAGATCTATTGTGCGACGAACCTCTCGAATCCAGATAGAAGTTTGGTACGCCCATGGGCACATGATGTCAAAGAAGAAATCAATTTTTGTTGATCTGATCTTTGAGTCGCTCATCTTGACAATCATAAGCAGATTGCCTGCACACAAACGAAGCAGCGACTATCGGTCTGCTTTCTGTTCTATATTAAACGTATGCAAAGATCCACTAAGTTCGCCCACACCCGCTATCTCGGCGACAAGCGCACCCAGCTTGTTTACGATGTCGACCCACTTGATGCCGAGACATATTCAGAAATAATCGATGACATTGTCAATCAAGAAGTCGGTCTTTGTTTCGCCCCTGACACTCTTCCTGAGGCGCGTAATCGCGGTTACAAACTCGCCACTTCTGCCAAGGCACGACGCCATCGCAAACCTTGCGAATAAAAACTGATCGCCCATCGTCACAGTGAACGGAGAATTTCGATCGGGCGATATTTTAATTGAGCGTTATCTTGCAAAACCCTCTGGCAAAACGGGTGCACTACCCGGAATGTTATTGTGTCACGGTTTTCCAGTTGCGTTAAATGATGCTCGACATTCGGCGAGTACTTTTCCCGAGCTAATTGATCGTGTTGCTAACGAACTTGGTTGGGCGGCAATGACTTTTACTTTTCGTGGATGTGGAAAAAGCGGTGGCGACTTTTCGATGCAAGGTTGGGTTGATGATCTTCGTGCAGCAATCGATCACTTAGTTGCAGAAGTTTCACCCAGCGGCATTTGGCTCGTCGGAACAAACACTGGCGCATCGCTGGCTCTGTGCGCTGGTGCTGATGATCCGCGAGTAAATGGTTGTGCATTGCTTGGCCCGCACGCCGATTTTGATGATTGGGCGGCACAACCACGCAGATTTCTCGAGCATGTTCGTGAAGTCGGAGCAATTCGCAATCCAAAGTTTCCTGAGTCGTACGACGAATGGAGTCGCGAGTTGCGCCGATTTCGGCCAACTGATGCCGCACGAAGATTTGCGCCGCGACCGTTATTGCTACTTCATGGCGACGACGACGAAAGTGTCCCCACGGCCGACTCACGAGTTCTCGCCGAAGCACATGGGTCCGCAGATTTGCAAATCATTCCTGGTGCAGGGCACCGGCTTCGCCACGACCCGCGAGCAATTGCAGTTTTGCTCGGATGGCTTGATCGACAACGATCAAACATGCCTGTCTAGTTTCTAGCGATATCCATTCGGATGAGTACTATGCCAAGTGAACGCCGACTGAATGATGCTTTGCAAATCATGAGTTGCGTGCCAATCTAAAACTTTGTTCGCCAGTGTGGCATCGGCAAAAACACTTACCGGGTCACCTTTGCGGCGAGCGCCAATCGTATGCGGCACTTCGCGTTTAGCGATTTTGGCCGCCACCTCAAGCAATTGTGTCACTGATGTTCCCTTTCCAGTGCCAACATTGCAGACCGTTGTCGTGCCGGACGACTCGAGATAATCAAGAGCCTTGACATGGGCAACCGCCAAATCTTCAACATGAATGTAGTCACGAATGCATGTGCCGTCAGGAGTTGCATAATCGTCACCAAAAACTTCAAACTTAAATTTGTCATCAAGTAGCGCACGCATCACTCGTGGAACAAGATTTTGAGAGGTCGCCCAGTCTTCACCGATTTTGTTGTCGCTACTTGCACCAGCCGCATTGAAGTATCGCAAACTAATTGAGTTCAAACCATCTATCGCGAGTGATCTTAAAATATTTTCGACCGCCAATTTTGTTTCGGCATAGACATTTTCAGGAAATGTCGGCTCTTTTTCAGTCACCGGCGATGACTTCGGGGTTCCGTAAACAGCAGCCGACGAAGAGAATACAAATTGTGAAACATTGTGGGCTTGCAGCGTCTCAAGCAACTTCAGAGTCGATGAAACATTATTCTGCCAATATTTCATCGGATGTGTCATTGATTCACCGACCGCCTTGTAGGCAGCAAAGTGCACGACACTTGTGACTTTGTATTTGCGACAAATTTTCGCCACGAGGCGCTGGTCGGCGATGTCGCCGACGATGAGTTTCGCATCAATCACTGCCTGTTTATTGCCACGCTCCAGAGTGTCAAGCACGACAACATCTCTTGACGCATTACGCAAGGCGCGCACAGTTTGCGCTCCGATGTATCCGGCACCACCTGTTACCAGCGTCGTCATTTTGCTCGCCGTGCTATTGGTCGGTCTTGCTTGTCGTGTTCAAGTGCGCGTTGCACCTGTTTGAACCCGCGAACCTTCAACAAACTTGCAGCAGAATAAATATCAGCGACAGATCGTGGCTGTTTATCTGAAAAGACTCCAGCGAATTTCTGCCACCCACGCGGGCGAACATTGAAACGCTTGCCAAGTAAAGCAATAAAAATCTGTGCCTTCTCTTCGCCAAACCCTGGAAGTTTGCGAAGACGCTTCATCAACTCTTGCGCGTCTGGCACATCCTTCCAAACATTCTCTGCTTTTGCGCCATGATCGTTGGTCAAGGCAACACAAAGTTGGTGAACCCTAGTGCCCATTGATTTGGGAAATCTATGAATTGCAGGTTTTTCGGAGCAGATTGCAACGAATTCGTCGACATCCATAGCCGCAATTCGTTTTGCGTTTAGATGTCCGAGCCGTTTACGAATCGTGTACGGCCCAGTAAATGCCCACTCCATTGGCACTTGTTGGTCGAGCAACATACCAATCATCAGCGCTGTGCCGTCTCGATTCAAAAGCGCATCAGCACTTTCGATGCCCGTGATATATAAAACTCTGCTCATTGATGAAGCGAGAAAGCTATTTCTGGATCAAGTCCGTGGCGCTGAATTGCTTCGCCCACGACTTCTGGTTTGATCGCACCTGACCGTGAAAGTTGATCCAATACAGTCACGACAATATGTGGTGCATCAATTTCAAAATGTCGACGCAACGCTGCACGCGTATCGCTTCGTCCCATTCCGTCTGTTCCAAGAGGAGTAAACGATCGCTTCGGAATAAATCTCGCAACCTGCTCGGGCACCATTCGCATAAAGTCGCTGACTGCGACAATTGGGCCTTGACCATTGTTGAGCAGTTTGCTAACAACCGCTTCGCGCATTGCTTGCGATGGATGCAACCTGTTCCATCTCTCAACTTCAAGTGCCTCTTCGCGAAGCGTCTTATATGAGGTCGCCGACCACAACTCGCAACCGATTTCATATCGTTCAAGCAATTCGTCGGACGCCAAACTCGCTGCAGCATGGGCAGAACCCGAAAATAAAATCGACGCCTTATGTTTCGCGTTTGGTGCTGGCTTCCATAGATAGAGCCCTTGCATTATTTCGTTCGTTATCGTCGCCGAACTTGGCATCGCCGGCATTTGATAGTTCTCGTTGTAAAGAGTCAAGTAGAAGAACACATCGCTCGGCGATGGGCCGTACATCTCTTTTATTCCCTCACGAACTATTGTCGCAACCTCGTAGGCAAATGCAGGGTCGTATGCACGACACGCAGGCACCGTACTGGCTAGCAATAGCGAGTGTCCATCTTGGTGTTGCAATCCTTCACCGTGCAAAGTTGTTCGACCCGCGGTGGCGCCGAGCAAGAAGCCGCGCGTTCGAGCGTCGGCGGCTTGCCAAATTAAATCGCCGACACGCTGAAATCCGAACATCGAATAAAAGGTATAGAACGGCACCATCGGCACGCCGCGAGTTGCATAACTCGTGCCAGCGGCAATAAAACTCGCAAGGCTTCCTGCTTCGGTGATTCCTTCTTCAAGAATCTGACCGTCCGAAGCTTCGGCATAATTCAAAAGCATGTCGTGATCTACTGGTTCATATTTTTGACCTTGCGAGGCGTAAATCTTTAGTTCGCCAAACATCGAGTCCATACCGAATGTTCGTGCTTCGTCAGGGATAATCGGCACGACACGCTCACCAAAATCTTTGTCGCGCGCAAGATTTCGCAACAGCCGTGTGAAGCCCATAGTCGTACTCACGCTTTGTGTAGAACTGCCGTTTTCAAATTCTTTAAACGCATCATCACTTGGCAAATTTAAAACTTTTCGTGCGACTGTGCTGCGTCGCGGCATCGCACCACCAAGTGCTCGACGACGCTCGATCATGTATTGATATTCAACGCTGTCCTCGGGGGGCCGATAATAAGGTGGCTCGTCTGCATCAAGTGCGGCATCTGAAATTTCTTCGTTCAAGTGCAGACGGTTGCGCAATGTCTTCAACTGGGCACTTGTCATTTTTTTAATCTGATGGGTTGCGTTGCGACCCTCGATTTCATCGCCAAGTGTCCAGCCTTTGACTGTCTTGCACAGAATTGCAGTCGGACGACCAGAACCCGTATTTTCAATCGCGGCGCGATAGGCGGCATAAAGTTTGCGGTAGTCGTGGCCGCCACGGGGCAACAATTGCAAATCATCATCAGTCAGGTGGCTGACCATCTCGCGCAGTCTCGGGTCTGGCCCAAAGAAATTTTCACGAATGTAGTTGCCATCTTCGATCGTGTAACGCTGAAACTCACCATCAACGGTTGTATTCATTTTGTTCAGCAGGGCGCCCGAGGTATCGCGTGCGAGAAGTTCATCCCACTTTGATCCCCAAATAACTTTGATCACATTCCATCCCGCACCACGAAATGTTGCCTCAAGTTCTTGGATGATTTTTCCGTTGCCTCGCACTGGACCGTCTAGTCGTTGCAAATTGCAGTTCACTACGAACACAAGGTTGTCAAGATGTTCGCGCGCAGCAAGCGAAATCGAACCGAGTGTTTCAGGCTCGTCGCACTCTCCGTCTCCAAGAAACGCCCAAACTCGACTCGCAGAAGTGTCGTCAATTTTTCGGTTCAATAAATAGCGATTGAATCGTGCTTGATAGAGCGCCGTCAATGGCCCAAGACCCATCGACACGGTCGGGAACTCCCAAAAATCTGGCATCAACCTCGGGTGCGGATAACTCGATAACCCTCGGCCTCCACGGCCGATCTCGCGCCTGAAACAATTTAGGTCGTCTTCGTTCAATCGGCGTTCAAGAAACGCGCGCGCATAAACACCAGGCGCGGCGTGTCCCTGAAAGTAAACATGGTCACCGGGTGAACCACTGTCTTTGCCTTTGAAGAAATGATTGAAGCCGATTTCATAAAGGCTCGCCGACGAAGCGAATGTTGAGAGGTGACCTCCGATTCCATCGGCATTTGTATTTGCGCGAACCACCATCACGGCGGCGTTCCATCGAATGTAGGCGCGAATTCGCCGCTCTAGATGTTCATCACCAGGAAACCACGGTTCGTATTCCGACGAGATGCTATTTACATACGGTGTTGAAACTGTCGCCGGAAAGCTGACCTGACTCGCACGAGCGCGCTCGAGTAGTCGCGACAGTAAATATCGTGCACGAGTTTTGCCTTGAACTTCGACAACAGCATCAAGAGAATCTAACCACTCTTCGGTTTCGCCGGGGTCAGTGTCTGGAAGTTGATGCATCGATCCGTCAAACAGCACCCGTCTATTCTCGCAGATTTATTCAGCCTTGCGCACATGTATGTCGGTATTCGCCCCGCGTTTGCGTAAGTATTAACAAATGCCAATTGTTATTTACACCGATGGTGCATGCTCTGGCAATCCTGGCCCTGGTGGGTGGGCATGGGCAGTTGCGCCAAAAGGCGAGCCACACGGTGTTGGCAGTGAATCACCATCGACAAATCAGCGGATGGAATTGCTCGCAGTGATCAACGCCCTGCGAACTTACGCAGACTCTGATCAACCAATCGAGATTGTTTCTGACAGTACTTATGTCGTTCATTGCTTTCGCGATAAATGGTGGATGGGATGGCAACGCCGTGGATGGAAAAATTCGCAACGACAGCCAGTCGCCAATCGAGACTTGTGGGAGCCACTAATTGAATTAGTCAATAGCCGTGGCAACATTTCGTTTACTTGGGTCAAGGCCCACAATGGTGAGCCCATGAATGAACTTGTTGATCAACTCGCTGTAGCCGCATCACTTCGCGCTAAATAAAAACTTACAACTTGCTCGCAACGCAAGAAATTGCGTAGTGTTTCATCCCATGGACATCAACAACGTAAGTGCGATAGTCACCGGTGGAGCATCTGGAATCGGAGCAGCAGTTTCGCGAATGCTTGCGTCTCGTGGCGCAAAGGTCGTTGTCGCTGATGTGCAAGAGGAAAAAGGTAACGCACTTGCAAAAGAAATTGGTGGCGCATATTGCAAAGTTGATGTGACCGTTACGCAAGACATCATCAACGCCACTGAGATGGCAAAGTCAATGGGTCCAGTTCGCGTTCTCGTGAATTCGGCAGGCATCGGTTGGGCGCAACGCACAGTCGGCAAAGATGGTTCTTATGAGTCTGCTGCAAATCTGGACGCGTTCAAAAGAGTAATTGCGATCAACTTGGTCGGTACTTTTGATTGCATTCGCATCGTTGGCACCGCGATGAGTACTGCCGAGCCGCTTGCCAATGGCGAGCGTGGGGCGATCGTCAACATTGCGTCAGTCGCTGCATACGACGGACAAATTGGTCAGGCTTCGTACTCGGCTTCAAAGGGTGGAGTGGTCGGCATGACATTGCCAATCGCCCGAGATCTTTCCGCAATCGGAATTCGCGTGAATACGGTTGCCCCAGGATTGATCGACACACCAATTTATGGGCAAGGCGAAGCAAGCGAGAACTTCAAAGCAAATCTTGAAAAGGGTGTTTTATTTCCTCATCGACTTGGCGCGCCAGAAGAACTTGCGTCGATGGTCGTTGAGTGCATCACGAACAGTTACATGAACGCCGAGTCAATTCGTGTTGACGGCGGCATTCGCATGCCGCCAAAGTGACGAATCGATAATTCGCGTGGCTGGTATCCACGTTCTCCATCGTCATCCATTTACTCCGTTCGATGAAACTCCATTGGCCGAGGCGACTTCGTTTAAGGCGATGCCGATTCCAGAGCAGATTTTGCCCCAACTCATCGGCGAAAACTTTCGTCATCGTCTCGGGACTTTTCCGGTTGAAATTTCAAATTGGCTGTTGCACGACGCCGAAACTGATTTAACGATCAATCTAAAGAAAAAACTTTTATCAACGCGTCGCGATGAAGTCGTCGGTCTTCTGCCAGGCGGCCAAGACGTTGCACAAGAAGCGGCACAAATCATCGGTCAGTGGGCGGGCGTCGAAATTATAAGCACCGGCATCGACGCACTTGTTGCCGCAAGTTTGCTTGTCGCAGATGATTTGGCAGTTTTACAGCCAATTAAGTCGACTGATGGTGTCGAACAACTTTTGTTGACCGCCGCAGTCGTCTGTTGTCCGAGTCGATGGATGCTGGCCGAAAAAATGGGTCACGACATGCTCACGATTCACAGACCTGTGGCTAAATATGCCGAGCAAGTTGGAGCCGCTGTCGACAACTATTTTCAACGCATCACAGCCGAAAAAACTGTTTGGCGATCGAACTGGATCATTCAGGATCACCCCGCGCTTTTTCAGCCGCAAATACCTTCGGTACCGTTGGCTAAAAGCCCTGATGAGTTGTGGATTCGTATGGAGCGTCAGACTTTGCGCCGACTTCCAAAAACTGGTGGCATACTTTTCACAATTCGCGGATATCAACAGCCGCTTTTCGAATATCTTTCGCGCAGTCAAGAAATCGCCCAAAATATTCGCACGATGCTTGAACGACTGCCAGACGATGTCGCACAATATAAATCGGTTCTGGTTTACAAACCAAATATTCTCGCCTGGATCAACCAGTTCTGCTAATTAAATAATTATGTGGTGTAGTCGGCATTGATGCGAATGTAGCCGTCAGTCAGATCGCAGCCCCACACGGTGCACTCGGCGTCGCCGGTGTTGAGGGTGACATGAATTCGCACGGTGTCGCTGTGCATATATTTGCTCAGCGCATCAAGCCCTGACGTGTCAACAAAAGTCGGGTAAACCTCTTGTTTGCCAAAGCGAATTACAACTTGAGTTTCGTCGATGTCTTTTTCATCGCTGCACTTGCCAATCGCCATTGCAACACGACCCCAATTCGGGTCGGCACCGTGCACGGCAGTCTTTACAAGTGGTGAGTTCACAATCGACTTTGCAACAACTCTTGCCTGTCGCGCGTCGCGGGCTCTGTCGACGCATACTTCGATCAGTTTTTCTGCACCCTCGCCATCGCGCGCAACTTGCTTGGTCAGTGATAGCGCAACTTCATAAAGCGCCGACTCGAACGACACAGCATCGACCGAGCCGGCTGAGCCACTAGCCAAAATGATTGCCGTGTCACTCGTTGAAGTATCTGTATCTACAGAAACACAATTAAATGTTTTATCAATCACACGGCGAAAGATTTCGTCGAGATCAGGCTTGGTGATCAGTGCATCAGTGAAAATCATCGTGATCAAAGTTGCCATGTTTGGCTCAATCATTCCAACACCTTTTGCAACGCCAACGACTCGCGCCGACGAACCCGCGACAACAGATTCGGCAACTTTGTGCACCGTATCGGTAGTCATAATTCCGCGCGCTATATCTTCTGCTGAGGTATTTACAAATGTTTTCGGTATGGCCGCGAGCCCGGCACGCACATTGCTCATTGGATACTGTCGACCGATAACACCGGTGGACGCAATCAAAACTTGTTTCGCATCGCATCCGACATTCTTGGCGACACCTAAGACAACTTCACGAGCATTGCTCAGACCCTCGGCGCCGGTTGCAACATTGGCATTCTTTGAGATCACAACAACCGCCCGTGCCTCGTGATCAGAAAGATTCTCGCGACTTAGAACAACGCTTGGTCCAGCAAATCGACTTTGTGTGAACACTCCCGCAGCAGCACAAATCTTTTCGGCAACAACAAGCGTGAAGTCGTTGCTCGCGTCTTTGATGCCGACATTGGCAACATAAGCGCCAAAACCTGTTGGTAACTTCACGACCTGAGTCTATTTTTTATTCGCGAAGTAATCAGCCAAATTGGCGAGTGTCTGCTTGATTGCTTTTTCGTTTCCTTTGATATAGCCAGCGAGTTTCAAAGTCAGGGGTGATTTGCTTGTGCCGTATGAGAATTGTTCAGTGACTGTGGTGCCGCCAGTAGTCGGTTCAAGGATGTAGCGCCAAACATGACCACCAAAATGTCGCCATGCAATCTGTTTATTCTCGACAAATTCAACAACAGTGTTTGTCATTTTGTACGGTACGCCCTTTTGCATGCTCATACCAAATGTCGCGTTTAGCGAAAGTCTTTTCGGCGCTGCATCTTTCGCAGCCTTAACAGAGCCGGAGCCATCAATCACAGGATGCATCGCTGGGTTTGCAAGAAGTTCAAAAATTTGTTCTGCGCTGGCTGGTACCAACTTGCTAACTGAAACTATTTTATTTTTCTTGTCGTGTGCACTAGTGCTTGGTGTTTTCATGTGTTTGATGCTAGGCAAGCCAAGCGACTACTGCATCGCCACAGCGTCGACCAGAGTAGAGCGCGCCTTGAATCGAACCAGTGTCACGATGATCCCCGCAAACAAACAAACCGTCTCCAAGTGAGACACTCTGTTCTGGTTGAAACGGTGGCAGTTGTTCGGGGCCGGCGTGCAAAATGCGGTAAGTCTTGAGGTGCCGCCACGCATCAACCTGCGGTCCCCACCAAGTTCTTAGTTGATCGCGTGACATCGCTTCGAGATCACCGTCAACGATGCCCGGTAACGCAGCGACGATTAAGTGTTGCCCAGGTGGCGCATAACTTGGCGCAACATTGGTCAGCACCGCGGCATTCAGAACCGGGCCTCGACCAGTGCCGTCAAGTACAACGAATTTTTTGTCCGTTGGTGGAGTATCTGCAGCGAAATAAACACAACCAGCAACTCGAGACGGTGCGGTCTTGATGCCAATCAACAAACCAGCATCTGGTTGTTCAGTAGCAACGACGACAGCGCGTGTAGAAATTTTTGTGCCGTCGGCAGTCGTCACAAGATGTGGTTCTATTTTCGTTACACGAGTGTTCAGAAAAATTTTGTCAGCACCTAGATGCACGGCCATCTGTTCGGGCAACGCGCTCATGCCGTTCGTTGGTATTGCGCTTTGGCCTTCACTCAGCCACTTGAAAATAATTTCAAACATTCGCCGCGACGTCCGCAAATCAGGATCAAGTTGAATGCCACCAAATAATGGCCGAAAAAATCTGTCGATCATCTTTGAAGAAAAGCCAAATCCACGCAACGCAACTGATGTCGAGACATCTTGCTTGGACAAAATTTTCGTTTCAGCAGAATGCATAACTCGCCAACGCAAAACTGCAATTCGCAATTTGTCGGTTAGCGAACCGATAGGCGCAAAAACAGTTGCTATTGCCCATCTGGGTTCGCGAAACGGATCAGATACAACCGAGGCTCGACCGCGACGCATCACAACTGCACCCGAACTGAACATTTTCAGATCAAGTGCTGCCATATCGACTTGTGTTTTTAATTCTGGGTAAGCAGTTAGTAAAACTTGAAATCCACGATCGAGTAAAAACCCGTCAACTTTGTCTGTACGAACGCGACCACCAACGCCGTCTTGGGCCTCAAGCACGACCACAGACTTGCCATGGCTATTTATTTTTCGCGCAGCCGCCAATCCAGCCAGTCCGGCACCGATCACGACCGCGTCAACGCTGCCGGGCAACTGGTTCATTTTTTGAGTAGTGCTCGCAATGCAACATCGATAGTCGGATGTTGAAAAGTAAAGCCAGATTTTTGCAATTCAACTGGCATCACTCGCTGACCGGTGAACAACAGTGCATTGGCAAGT
>CAMCZA010000017.1 GCA_945885515.1 Ferrithrix thermotolerans DSM 19514
TGGCGCTCTGGTGCGTCGTACGAGTTTGATTGGCGACACATATATATAGATGACAATCCGAGTGGCGCCGCACAAAACTGGCCGCACGACGGCCGACTTGAGCGACAACACTTAGCCGTGCGACGCAATCGTGACTGCGCATATGTGCAGTTCGGCGATGGCAGTTGGTTGGCATTTGATTTGGCCTCTGATCCGACTTGGCGAACAACAATTGATGATCCTGCAAAAGTGTTGCCCCTGGCACAACAAATGTTGTTGTGGCGTTCACATCACACCGAGCGAACTCTGACAGGAATGTTGCTTGAAAACGGTGGAGTTGGTCGATGGCCAGAAGGCGTTGTGTGGCGCAACCAAAAATAACTCGCGTCACTCTCGCCACTTTGCCAACCCCGCTTGAAGCGGGTGGAAAGTTACCAAGTGGCGCAAACTTGTGGATTAAGCGTGACGATTTAACTGGTCTTGGAGTCGGCGGAAACAAGGCCCGCAAACTTGAGTTTCTTTGTGGTGAAGCCCTCGACAACAATGCAACTTGTCTGATCACTGTTGGTGCTGCGCAATCTAACCATTGTCGAATGACCGCGGCAGCAGGTGCGCGACTAAACCTGCCGACGCATCTCGTGCTATCGGGTGTTAAACCAAAACAACTTGAAGGCAATCAACTGCTCTCTAGTATGTTCGGCGCACAACTTCATCACACTGGTCTTGATGCCAGTGACTGGTCAAACCTTGAACTTGCGCGCGCTGAATTAACTACTGATTTAACCAAAAGCGGACATCGACCACATTCAATCCCAATTGGTGGAAGCACTGGTGTTGGCGCACTGGGTTATGCAACTGCCTTTGATGAAATAATTTCGCAATGTAATACCCAAAACTTTGTTGTTGATTCGATTGTGTTTACGACATCAAGCGGTGGCACACATGCTGGTCTCATCGCGGGATTAATTCGCACCCGTGCGAATAATCCACAAAAAGTTTTGCCAAAAGTTATCGGCATTGGTGTTGCCAAGGGCGTTGCTTTGAATCCCTCTAGTGTTGCCGAATTAGCAAACGAAACACTCACTCTGCTCGGCGAAACAGTTCGTGCGAATCAAGATGATGTTTTGATAGACGCGAACTACATGGGCGGTGACTACGCGGTGCCAACACAGGCAGCAGCAGATGCAACAATTTGGGCTGCGCATCGTGGCGCATGGGTGCTCGACCCTGTTTACAGCGCCAAGGGTTTTTCTGGGTTGCTCGGACGAGACGCGAAAGGTGAATTTAGCGCAGATTCAAATGTGATTTTTATTCACACTGGTGGTCTGCCCTCGCTGTTCATTTCGCACTAGTTTCAAATTATGCCAATTCAAAGATTTGCCGAACATTTGAGAGCTCCGTGGCCCAACGGCCGCGGAACAAGTTATGAAATTGCGAGCCAAACACCAGGAATTTCTGGCTGGACATGGCGCGTTGCAATTGCTCCAGTTGTTGAGGACTGCGAATTTTCTCATTTTGAAAATGTGCACCGACAATTGCTAATTATTTCCGGTAGAGACATGGTGCTAGATGTGGGCGGAGAAATAGTTATTTGCAAGCCTGGCGAAGTTGCCATTTTCGCTGGTGACATCGCAACAACAGCAAAACTTGTTGACGGACCGATTGTTGATCTCAATTTAATGACTGTTCGCGGAAAAGCTTCGGGGGTCCTTACACACTGCACTCGCCCGGGTTTGCTTGCAAAAGCCGAGATGCTTGTCTGTGTTTCTGAAACTGCCGAAATCACTGTTGACGATCAGCCCGTGTCTCTGCAGCATCAAGACGCATTTCTTGGCGCAAGCAACAATCAACTCACACTGGTCTCAGGCTCCGTCGCCCACATCACCCTTGACTAACCGATAGTTTTTGAATTGTGGGTGGGTATGAAAAATCGGCGAGAATGTAAGCCATGAGTGGACCAAGAGTTGTGCGATCGCCACGAGGCACAGAGTTAAGTTGCGCGAACTGGCAAATTGAGGCGCCATATCGAATGTTGCAAAATAATTTAGACCCGCAGGTCGCTGAACGACCAGACGATCTAGTTGTTTACGGCGGCACCGGTCGAGCCGCGCGAAGTTGGGATGCCTTTGACGCGATGATCCGCACGATGCAAACTCTGAAACCCGACGAGACGATGCTTGTGCAATCGGGTAAACCTGTCGGAGTATTTCGCACGCACGAGTGGGCGCCGAGAGTTCTGCTGGCGAATTCAAATCTTGTCGGCGACTGGGCAACTTGGGATGAATTCAGACGGCTCGAGGCAATGGGCCTGACAATGTACGGCCAGATGACCGCGGGCTCATGGATCTACATCGGCACCCAAGGAATCTTGCAGGGCACCTACGAGTGTTTCGCCGAAATCGCGCGACGCAAGTTCAAAGGCACACTCGCTGGCACGATCACACTCACTGCCGGACTCGGCGGCATGGGCGGTGCTCAACCGCTTGCGATCACAATGAATGATGGTGTTGCGCTGTGCATTGATGTCGACCCAACTCGCGTTCAACGCCGAGTTGAAACGCGTTATCTTGACGAAGTTGCCGACTCGCTTGAAGATGCGGTCACCCGTTGCGAAGCGGCGAAAAAAGCACGCAAGAAACTTTCTGTTGGTGTTGTCGGTAATGCTGCCGACATGTTCGCAAAACTTTTAGCGCAAGGTTTTCATGCTGACATCGTGACCGACCAAACAAGCGCACATGACCCGATGAGTTATGTTCCAAACGACCTAATACCGGAAGCCGCAGAAAAACTTCGCACAACAAACCCCGAACATTACATTGACCGCTCTCGCGCGGCGATGGTAGCGCACTGCGCGGCGATGGTCGGTTTTCTAGACGCAGGTTCAGAAGTTTTTGACTATGGCAATTCACTTCGACGCGAAGCACAACTCGGCGGCTACGACAGGGCGTTTGATTATCCGGGTTTTTTGCCGGCATATATTCGTCCACTATTTTGTGAAGGCAAAGGTCCGTTTAGATGGGTTGCACTTTCTGGTGACCCAGCCGACATCGCTGCAACAGATCGCGCAGTACTCGAAGAATTTCCTGATGACGAAGGTCTCGCCAAGTGGATGCGACTAGCCAGCGAGCAAGTTGCGTTTCAAGGTTTGCCCGCGCGAATTTGTTGGCTTGGTTACGGCGAGCGTCATAGACTTGGCTTGCGCTTCAATGAGATGGTCAAGCGCGGTGAACTTAAAGCACCGATCGTGATTGGCCGTGACCATTTAGATTCCGGATCAGTTGCTTCTCCATATCGCGAAACTGAGTCAATGCTTGACGGGTCTGATGCAATTGCCGACTGGCCGTTGCTTAACGCACTTGTCAATACTGCGAGCGGTGCAACTTGGGTCAGCATTCATCACGGTGGTGGCGTTGGTATCGGTCGCAGCATTCACTCTGGGATGGTTTGTGTTGCTGACGGAACAGATCTCGCAAGCGAGAAACTTTCGCGCGTGTTGCTCAGTGATCCAGGAATGGGCGTTATTCGTCACGCCGACGCTGGTTACGATTTGGCAATTAAAGTTGCAGACGATCGTGGCGTGCGATTACCAATGCGCGAGCAATGAGTTCGGTTCACGCACAGTATGCGTGGCTGGGTGGTGAGTCTTGTGCCGAAAATGTTCAAATCACTTTCAGCAATGGATTGATCTCTGCGATTAAAACTGATGTGGCGTCAGATGCGAATGACTCTCGGGTTACTGGTGTCGTGATGCCGGGTTTTGTAAACGCCCACAGTCATGCATTTCATCGCGCACTGCGCGGACGCACGCATTCTGGGCTCGGAGACTTTTGGGCTTGGCGAACGTTGATGTATCAAGTTGCGAACCGACTGACACCTGAAAATTATTTAGCACTTGCCACGGCCGCGTTCAGCGAAATGGCTTTGGCTGGCATAACCCATGTCGGCGAATTTCATTATGTCCATCACCAGCAAAACGGAAAACAATATAACGATCCAAATGAAATGGGCAAAGCAATCATCGAGGCGGCCAAGCGCGCTGGTATTCGGATAACTTTGCTGGATGTTGCCTATCTGCATGGCGGATTAAATGGTGAAGCGCTGCGCGATGAGCAGCATCGATACACAGATATTTCCATAGAAAATTGGCTTGCACGTGTCGATGCACTGGGTAACGGCAATGCAGAGCACACGATTGGTCTTGCCCCACATAGTGTGCGTGCCGTAAATGAAATTGAACTAGCGAAGATAGCCGAGCATCGCCAAGATCGTGTTGTACATATTCATGTCTCTGAGCAAACTGCCGAAAACGACGCCTGTCGTAAAGCAACCGGTCGAACACCAACTCAAGTTCTCAACGATGCAGGGTTACTTGGTTCATTTGCAACTGCGGTTCATGCAACTCATCTAACTGCCGAAGATGTTTCGTATCTAGGTAAATCAAAAACCACGGCATGCTTTTGCCCGACTACAGAACGCGATCTTGCTGATGGCATCGGGCCGTCTGAACAATTGACTTCAGCGGGCTCATCACTCGCGCTCGGCACTGATTCGCATGCCGTGATCGACATGTTCGAAGAGGCACGAGCAGTCGAGATGCACCAACGATTGGTCACAAATAAGCGCGGGGTGCACCAAAGTAGTGAGTTATTGAATGCCGCAACCATAAATGGCGCTCACTGCCTTGGACAAAAAAACTATGGCCTTGTCGTTGGGGCTCGTGCTGATTTCATTGCAGTGTCAACAGAGTCTGTTCGACTTGCATCATTTGACGCTAAAAATGGAGCGGCCCATCTTGTGCATAGCGCCACGAGTGCTGATGTGCGTGATGTTTGGGTCAATGGCGAGCAGATCGTTGCAGATCGTGAGCATCGCAAAGTTGTAAATATTGCTCAGGCTCTGCGCACAGCAATTGATGCAGTGCTGTAATTAAACTAAAACCACTATGACTATTCTTCCTATTGCCACAATCGGTCACCCCGAGTTACGAATTCGTGCCGCCGAAGTTGACCCAAACGAAATTAAATCGAAAGAAATTCAAACTTTCATCGATGATTTAGTTGAAACAATGCGTCACGCCAACGGTGCGGGACTGGCAGCAACGCAAGTTCTCAGGCATCAACGCATTTGTGCAGTTGAAGTGAACAATAATCCTCGTTATCCATATAAGCCCCAAGTGCCACTGACGATTCTTATTAACCCAGTTTTGACACCACTTGATGAAGACATGTTCGAAAATAACGAAGGCTGTCTTTCAGTACCGGGTTTTCGCGGAAATGTTTGGCGATACACATCAATTCGTGTTGAAGCACTCGACCGCAACGGCAACAAAATTGATGAAACAATCCGTGGAATGACTGCATGTACATATCAGCACGAAGTTGACCATCTGGATGGTTTGCTATTCATGGATAAAGTCGAAGACACAAGCACATTTGCGACTTGGGACTCTTTTGATAAATACAAGCACCACGATTTTGTCGTCAGAGTAAAGGAACTCGTCGCAAAGTTCGGCTCGTAATGCTCGCAATTTCGGGTATCGGAACTCTCGTTACAAACGATGCAAGTCTCGAGCGCGGCAAACTTGGGATCATCAATAATGCAGCACTCGTTATTGGCGATGATAACAAGATTGCATGGGCTGGCGAATCAGTAAATCTGCCACGCGAATTCGTCGGTATGGCAACTAATGTCGGCGGTCGCGCGATAATCCCTGGATTTGTCGACAGTCATACGCACTTAGTTTTCGGTGGAGATAGAGCAAGCGAATTTGAGGCTCGAATGTCGGGCAAACCGTATACAGCGGGAGGAATTCGCACAACAATGACAGCGACTCGTGCGGCGACAAACGAAATTCTCATCGAGAACGCCCAACGATTGGCGAACGAAGCATTGCACTCGGGCACAACGACGCTTGAAGTCAAGTCTGGATATGGATTATCGGTTACCGATGAAACGCGTTCATTGCAAGTTGCCAGCACGATCACAAGTGAGACCACTTTTTTGGGGGCCCATGTTGTGCCACCAGACTCAAAGATCGACGACTATGTAAATCTTGTCTGCGGTGAGATGCTCACACAGTGCGCTCCGAATGCAAAATGGATTGATGTGTTTTGTGATCATGGCGCATTTGATGTTGGTCACGCTCGCGCGATCTTGACTGCTGGCGCAAAAGCCGGATTAGGTCTGCGAATTCATGCCAATCAGCTACGACACGGCGGTGGTGTGCAACTCGGTGTCGAAATGGGCGCTGCTTCATGTGACCATTGCACTCACCTAAATGATGCTGATATTTCTGCGCTAGCCGATGCAAACGGCCGCACGGTCGCAACGCTTTTGCCGACCGCAGAATTATGTACACGCTCAAAGTTTCCTGATGCACGACGACTTCTCGATGCAGGCGTCACTATTGCACTTGCATCAGATTGCAATCCAGGTTCTTCATACACGACCTCAATGCCGCTTGTGATTTCCCTTGCCGTTTTAAATATGAATATGACCTGCGATGAAGCCGTCTGGTCGGCAACTGCAGGTGGGGCTGCGGCGTTGCGCCGCACAGATATCGGCTCATTACATATTGGCGCACAGGCTGACTTTGCTTTGCTGAATTCTTCGAGTCATATTCACCTTGCCTACCGACCTGGTGTTCAACTTATTAACGCAGTTTTTAAAAAAGGTGAGTGCGTTGCTGGTTCTTTGAAGTAAAATTAAGTCGTGCCGAACATAAGCAAAACAATTCTCAAGTCTCCCGGAGACTGGCGCACATTGATCATCGCTGTGCTCGTTTACGGTGGCTGGTTGGCAACTCTGTTTCTACACAATCAGATGCCTTGGTGGGCAACATTTGCTTTGCTCACGTGGTTTGGGGCTTGGCACCTAAGTTTGCAACACGAACTTGTTCACGGACACCCATTTCGAAATTCTAAATTCAATGCCGCTCTCGCCTCGCTTTCGGTTACTTTGTGGGTCCCGTTTCTTTCTTTTAAACGCGATCACATCTCGCATCACAACACGACTCTTACTCATCCAAAACTTGATACTGAGAGCTACTACGCGATACCTGAAAGTTGGCAGCATTCTGGCAGATTGTTACGCGGCATCTATTGGGCCAATCGCACACTCGCCTTCCGTCTGACAGTTTGGTCAATTTTTAGCACAGTGCAATATTTCATCGCAGACGCATGGCGAGCAGTGCGCAATGTCGACAATGCACGAAACGCGTGGATCCTCCACATCCCTGGAATTTTTGCGGTTCTTTTTATCGTCACTCAAATGGCCGAGATGTCTCTGCTTGAATATTTAATTGGTGGAGTATTTGCGTCACACTCACTCAACATGATGCGTTCGTTCGCCGAGCATAAGACTTTGAGCAACGAATCATCGCGCACAGCAATGATTGATGCTGGTCGAGCAATGAGTCTGTTGATGTTAAATAATAATTTGCACATCGCCCACCATGATGAGCCATCCACACCGTGGTATCTAGTGCCTGCAACCGCCAAGCGTCTTAATGCATTTGAACGAGCCGAACAAATAGGCGGTCTGTATCGTGGCGGCTATGGCGAAATTATTCGCCGTTTTACTTTTAAACCTTATGATCAACCCGTGTACGGGCAGTCTTCCTAATATTTTCTGGTTTCCAGTTTGAGAACTAGAGTTTGGGCGTGAAAGTCTCGCCGGTAATCATCAATGTCTCTGGCCTTGACAGTGAATCTGTCATCAACGTCGCCAGACACAATGCACAAGTCGTTATTTCAGACACTGCCGTTGCCGCTATAACTCGTTCAAGCAAAATCGTCGAAGACTTGGCAAAATCAGATCTTCCCGTGTACGGAATTTCAACGGGCTTTGGCGCACTTGCAACAACTCACATTGCGCCAAAAGATCGGGTTGCATTGCAACAATCTCTGATTCGCTCACATGCTGCTGGCATGGGCGATGTAGTTGAAACAGAAGTAGTCCGTGCGATGCAACTGTTGCGACTGCGCACACTGTGTAGTGGCGCAACTGGTGTTCGGCCAGTAGTTGCCGAAACAATTGCGCTGATGTTGAATGCATCAATTACGCCCGTTGTATATGAATACGGTTCGCTCGGGTGTAGCGGAGACCTTGCACCCCTCTCGCATTGCGCACTTGCATTAATCGGTGAGGGTGAAGTTTTTGACAGTGCTGGCAATCGTCGCCCGACACTAGAAGTGCTCAAAGAACACGACATAAAACCGATCATTCTGCGAGAGAAAGAAGGACTCGCACTGATCAATGGAACCGACGGAATGCTCGGGATGTTGTTGCTGGCAATCGCCGATCTCAATGAACTTTGCGCACTCGCCGACATTGCAACCGCGCTGAGCGTCGAAGCGCTACTTGGCACTGATCAAGTTTTCGCCCCGGAGATGCACGAGCCACTGCGAAGCCATCCTGGCCAGGTTGCAAGTGCTGCAAATATTTTTAAGTTGCTACAAGACTCGCCACTAGTTGCGTCTCACCGCCAAGATGACACCCGAGTGCAAGATGCATATTCGTTGCGCTGCGCTCCTCAGGTAAACGGTGCCGTTCGCGACACGATCACACACGCGCTAAATGTTGCACAGCGTGAACTTGCTGCGATGATTGATAATCCGGTTGTCACTAGTTCTGGCGAAATTCGCTCGAACGGCAACTTTCATGGCGCACCAATTGGATATGTGCTGGATTTTCTTGCAATCGCCACCTGCGATCTGGGCTCAATAAGCGAGCGTCGAACCGACCGCATGCTTGACACCAATCGTTCAATGGGGCTTCCGGCATTTTTGGCTTACAACGCCGGCGTTGATTCTGGTTTGATGATCGCTCAGTACACGCAAGCAAGCATGGTCTCAGAAAACAAACGCTTAGCGGTGCCGGCGAGCGTTGATTCAATTCCGAGTAGTGCGATGCAAGAAGACCATGTCTCAATGGGATGGAGTGCCGCGCGCAAATTACGACTCGCAATCAACAACTTGCGGCGTATTTTGGCAATTGAAGTTCTCTCAGCGACGCGCGCAATTGATTTACGCGCGCCTCTTACTGCGTCACCTGCGTTGACAAAAGTTGTCGCTGAAGTTCGAAAAGTTGTCGCAGGCCCAGGCCCCGATCGAATTCTCTCGCTAGAAATGGCACAAGTTGAAACTCTTGCCAAGTCTGGCGTTTTACGAAAAGCAGCAGAGACCGTCTCCGGTCCACTCAACTAAAAAAGTTAAAACTTGAATCAAGGACTCAAGTGCTACAATGTAGAACATGCGACAAGTGGGGATTCGAGCTCTTAAACAAAACGCCTCCGAAGTAATCTCCGAAGTTGTCAACGGAGAAACGGTCATCGTCACTGATCGCGGAAGACCAGTCGCTCAAATATCGCCCTTGCCGACATCACAACTTGCAGCACACATTGCAACCGGAATGATCGTGCGCGCAAAGACTCCTAAGAAAAAGCTGCCTCCACCAATCTCGCAAAAAGCAAAGACAACGACACTCAACAATGCATTAATGGAGATGCGCAACAAAGAGCGCTACTAATGGCATATGTTGTTGATTCTTCAGCGCTTGTAAAGCTCATTGTCAGCGAAGAACATTCAAAAACTCTCGGCAGTTGGGTTGCTAATTGCAATCAAGATTTATTTATCTCTGAGCTTGCTCGCACCGAAGTCAGCCGAGCCATATCTAGAGTTGATTCAAAGCTGAACAAACAGTTCAACACAATCATCAACAGGTTCGGAATAATTCGAGTTTCTACTCAGGTGTTAACAATCGCCGAAACCCTTAGCCCAACATCGCTTCGCACATTGGATGCAATTCATCTTGCATCATGCATCATTCTTGGCGATACTTTGACTGGATTCGTCACATATGACAACGCTCAGGCGAGCGCCGCATTAATAAACAGAATCGATGTGTTTACGCCGTAATTTTTTAAAATTACTTGACGATGTAAGTAATTATTTTGATCATTTGATCAAGATTCTTTGAGCCTTCGGCAGAAAGTGTTACTGAACAAATGCCAGGCTTCCTGAACTCAATCTTGACACTCGAAGTGCCAGTTGTTGTGCAGATTGAACGAGTCTCAGGACTTGTAACAAACACTTGCTGACCTTTTGAAGACACGAGTTTGCTGGCGCTGATTGAAACCGAAGTACCGGCTTTATATTTCGCACCGTCCTTCTTGAGACCAAGACTTGCAATCGTCACATCTTGAGATGGCAAAAACTTGATTGGCACAATTGTGTCAAGCGCGGTATCTGTAAGCCCACGATGATCGCGATAAACAAAGATTGAACAATTCTTCGCACCACAGTCATAAGTTTTGCTGACATTGTTCGCATCAACTTTTGTAAAACTTGAACGCAATGTTAGAACCAATTCAGTGCTCGCCGATTGTGAACCACGCGAGGCATCAGTAGTTGCCCAAATCATTGTGCCTTGTTCTGTAAGGCTGCCGTTGCAAATCAGACCAGTTGCGGCCCGTTGACCAACTTGCGCCTTAAAACACTGCGAGATATACACGCCTTGCCCAGCAGGGATGCTTGCCAACTTAATTGAGACAACTTGAAGATCGGCAAGTTTGTCAGTCTGATTTAGAGACACGCCAACTGCAGCCGAAACCGGCGATGCAACCAGAGAGAAAGATCCAGCGGAAACTAAAAGCGCGAGTGCTGTACGAAGTATTGATTTGCTTTTCATATAAAAATCCTTTGTATCGGGGGGTGCTACAAAATAATTAATTAGCTATGGATTCGTGTTAAATGTGATCGGCACAAAAACATCTTGCGTTCGATCTGTGTACCGCAGATGATCAGAACGGGTCACCACACCACACCTGACTAAAGTGCAATCCAAGTCTCCGCTCTTTGCAACAACGAGCATCGTTATGTTAAACGAACCATCAGGCTGAAACTCAGTTGTGAGACCGATTGCATAGCTCGGCGGATTCGAACTAACCCAAACTGAACTCGACGATGAACCGTCAATATTTACTCCACCAACGCAAGTAGATTGCGTTCCTGGTGCTGCTTGAGTGCAGACGATTACATACACGCCTTTTGAAATGTCGTAACCTGATCCACGCACTGTGACGGAAGTCCCATTCGGATTCAGGTTCGTGGTCTGGCTTACCGAAAGTTTTGGACGACCTATTGTGATTTGATTTAAAACTGAAGTTGATACTTGCTTTTGTGGAACTGAAGGCAAAACTAACGTCGTTCCCGTAGGTGCAACTACTGGCAAAGATTCGGTCGGACTCGTACTGTCAACTGACGAATCTGCTGAAGTTGAACCCACTGAACTTGTGGCGCTCATTGAACTTGAGGGAGCCACTGTTGTTAGAGCAGTTTGGGTGGTTTGGGTAGCAGATGAACAACCACCAATTAAAACTGTCATCAGCAAAGGCGCGACAAATTTCATCTCGCGAAATTCTACCAATCTAAATCGCACTAGTAGATTGAAAAGGCTATGACCAAAGGTGAGATGTGACGAAAAGCCTCAGTCAGCAAACTCGTCTTCGCAGCACAACACGCTCAATCCTGACGCTTATTTTCGCGGTCGCTTTCACTCAAATAACAACATCTTGCGCCAATTCAAGTTCAAAAATAATCGCAACTTCAGACACCCAAAGTTCAGCGACTACACGACCAATAGTGATCTCAGCAACAGAGTTTGAATTACCGATTGCTAGCAATACCAAATCAAAACTTCCCGTGACTGTTAAATCCGCAGATGACCAAACTGTCACGATCACTGACACTTCGCGAATAATCGTTTTAAATGATGCGATTGCGGAAATTGTCATTTCGCTCGGATTTTTTGAAAACATCATCGGTCGGGACGCGACGACGAGTCTCGAGATGCTTAAAGCGATTCCAAAAGTGAGTAGCGGACACGATGTCAGTGCCGAAAGCGTGCTGGCGTTGAGCCCAACACTGATAATCGGCGACACTCGATCTGGTCCACCAGAAGCAATACAACAATTGCGCGGCGCGGGCGTACCAATTTTGCTTGCTCCGGAGGTTTGGCAACTAAGTGAAATCGCTCCACGAATTTCACTTATCGCCGACGCCCTTGGCGTAACTGAATCTGGGCAAAAGCTTCTTAAAGACACACAAACACAAATAGATCGGGCACTCACCGAATCAAAAACAAATCAGATAAATCCGCGTATTGCATTTTTGTACGTCCGCGGTACCGCTTCGGTTTTTTTACTTGGTGGCAAGGGCTCTGGGGCCGATGAAATGATTCGCGCGGCTGGCGGTATTGATGTTGGAACAGATCTGGGTCTGGCAGCGTTCACCCCTCTAACTACCGAGGCAATCGTCAAAGCGAATCCTGACATTCTTGTCGTGCTTTCGCTTGGTCTTAAATCAGTCGGTGGAATCGACGGTCTGCTTGAACTACCTGGAATCGCCCAAACTCCCGCTGCCCGAAATCGATCAGTAGTTGTGATTGATGACGACTTGTTATTCTCTTTTGGGCCACGAACGGGATCACTAATTGTCCGCTTATCCGAATCTTTTGACACAATAATGACATCTACTAATTAGATAAAACTGCAGATCAATGAACGACCTCCGACGCATCAATCCAAAAGTAGTTGGGGTCGTTTTAACCCTGTCATTGATAATTGTGGTTCTCAACGCACTTTCAACTGGTGCCTACACAATTTCGTTTACTGAGTTGATCAAAGTTTTATTTGAAGGACCGACACAAACCACCGGGACAGACAGCGTGAGCCATGCCGTGTTCTGGAATGTGCGTTTACCACGAGTCATTCTGGCAATTGTCGTTGGCGCGTCGTTAGCGGTGGCTGGCGTTGTAATGCAGGGAATTTTTCGTAACCCACTTGCCGAACCCGCAACCGTGGGTGTTTCTGGTGGCGCGGCAGTCGGAGCAGTAATTGCAATCACACTTGGATTGAGCAAAGTTCCAATGGGTGTGCAACTTTTTGCTTTTATCGGTGGCACTTTGGCCACGGCAGTTGTTTATGGATTATCGCGCATCGACGGCAAAACCGATGTGGTGACTTTGATCTTGACCGGAATTGCAATCAACGCATTGTCGGGTGCTTTGATTGGTCTCGCAGTTTTCGTTGCAGACGATGATCAGATTCGTACGGTTACTTTTTGGAGTCTCGGCTCACTTGGTCTTGCAACATGGCGGGCCGTAGCGATGGTCTTGCCACTGGCAATAATTGGTATCGCGCTCACTACCCGATACACCCGCACGCTTGATCTGATGGCACTCGGTGACAGGGCTGCGGCACATGTTGGCGTGCCCGTTGAGCGCGTGCGTTTGCAAACAGTTGCAATCGTTGGTCTGCTCGCGTCGAGCGCCGTCGCCGCAACCGGCATTATTGCTTTCGTTGGATTAATCGTGCCGCATATTTTGCGCCTCGTACTCGGGCCGAAGCATCGCGATTTATTGTGGGCTGCAGCATTGCTTGGTGCGATCGTGACGCTTCTCGCCGACCTTGCTGCCCGCACATTGCTCTCTCCAGCAGAATTGCCTCTTGGTGTGCTCACGGCGTTAATTGGTGCACCGTTCTTTTTGTGGCTGCTGCGCAAGATGCGTTCAAGTGAAAGTAGTTGGACATGAACTTGATCTCAAATCCAGTAATTAAATGTGAAAATGTTTCGGTAGTGCGCGGCGAGTCGACGATTCTTCAAGACGTTTCACTTCATGCCAGCCAAGGTGAATTGATTGCGATCCTCGGACCGAACGGCGCAGGTAAGTCAACTCTGCTTGGAGTACTTGCCGGAGATCTGATACCAAATTCTGGAACCGTCAGTTTTGGCGAAGAGCAAATTTCATCGCTCACAAAACGCGAGCTCGCACAGCGCCGCGCGGTGCTACCACAACAAGTAACAGTTTCGTTTCCGTTCAGTGTCGAAGAAGTTGTTGAAATGGGACGAGGCCCGAAACAAACAGGCACTGACCAAGACCTGATCGAGATGGCGATGAAACGAGTCGATGTTCTCGAAATGCGCAGCCGTCTCTATCGTTCGCTCTCAATTGGCGAGCAGGCTCGTGTCTCAATGGCGAGAATTTTGGCCCAAGATACGCCGTTGCTCTTGCTTGACGAACCAACCGCCGTTTTAGACATCGGCCAACAAGAAAAACTGATGAGAATTGTGCGATCACTAGTTGACGATGGCCGAACAGTTATTGCGGTGTTTCACGACCTTAATGTGGCTATGTCATTTGCCGATCGTGTTGTGTTGTTGCAAAGAGGCAAACAGGTCGCGATCGGCGCACCGCGTGAAACGATGACCGCAGAAGCACTGAGCAACATTTACGAACATAAAATTGACGTAATTACCGTCAACGACGACACTGGTCCAATTGTGATTCCGTCGTCACGCGACCGAATCTAACTAGCTGCAAGCGAACTGAGTTTTTCTTTTACTTTCGCAACAGACGGATTGGTCATCGCTTCACCGTCAGAAAATACAAGTGTTGGAACTGTTTGGTTTCCGTTATTTACGCGCTCGACTATCGCCACAGCGTCTGGACTTTGCTCTAAATCAATTTCAGTGAACTCAATTCCATCGGCATTCAGCATCGCCTTGAGACGCTTACAGTATCCGCACCACTGAGTGCTGTACATCACGAAATTGTTTGTTTGCATACGCAGATTCTAGTTTGCAAACTCTGCAATGACACGACGAAAAGTTAAGTTGATACGTGGTTCGTGAACTCGCTTTGTCTTTGCTACTTGATGTACCCAATATTGTTGTGATTTTCCAGCCATCACCAGGAGACTTCCTGATTCAAGTTGAATTTTGATCGTTTCACCAGTTTTGCGGTGACGCATGTCAAATCTTCGAGTTGCACCAAGACTGACCGAAGCAATTGTCGGCTCTGGTCCGTTGCAAGCCTCGTTGTCAGAGTGCCAGCCGACTCCGTCTTGACCATTGCGATATAAGTTGACAAGGGCGGCGTTGAACTTGGTATTCGTGACTTGCGAGCACCGATCGCGAATCTCAGCAAGCATTTCTGAAAACGGCTGCGATCGACGAATCAAACCCGAATATTTATACCCATCACCTAATTCGTTGTGCCAAGTTGAGAGTCTCGGTTCAAGAACCGTGTTGCCGAAAATTGTTATCTCGGGTTGCTCCCAATCATTTTCTGATTTGATTTGGTTGAAAGCCTGCGCGGCAAAGTCAGCCGAAAGAAAATCTTTAAACAATGTTGCGGTGCCGTCAAAGGGCAATAATTGTTGGGCTGTCAGTTGCACTATTGCAAAACAGAGTCAGCGATAATTTTGCCAGGGTTCATAATGCCGTTTGGATCAAGCGCTAATTTGATTGTTGCCATCACATCAACTGCCTCGCGACCAAGTTCGCTAATGAGATAACCAATTTTGCCAATTCCAATACCATGCTCACCGGTGCAGGTACCTTCAAGACTCAACGAACGCTCAACTAGCCGAGTATGGAAATCTTCGAGTTTCTCGATCGCCGCGTGATCGTTCGGGTCGGCCGTCAGCAGCACATGAAAGTTGCCGTCTCCAACATGGCCAACAATTGGCCCGTACATTTTCGAGTCAGCGAGATCTTGTTGGGTCTGCTCAATGCACTCAGAAAGTTTTGAGATCGGAACACAGACATCAGTCGAGAAAATTCGACCGTTTGGTTGATGAGAACGACACGCAAGACCCGCGTCGTGTCTCGCCTGCCAAAGTTTTCGGCGCTCGGCTTCGTCTGTGGTTTGCAAGAAATTATCCCCGCCGTATCGCCCGAGTACCTCTTTGGCTTCCGCAATTTCAATTGCTGTCGACTCTGCAGAACCGTGAAACTCGAGAAGCAGCAAATCTTTTTCTGGTAACTCGGTTTGTGAATATCGATTAACGGCCAAAACTGCCTGACGATCAACCAACTCAATTCGAGCCACACCAATGCCCAGTTGAATCACTTCAATCACTCCGTCGACTGCATTGCGAACGCTGTCAAACTGCATTGTCGCCGCGGCAATCACTTCTGGGATTCCAAACACGCGAAGCGTCAGCTCTGTGATTACACCAAGTGTGCCTTCTGAGCCAACAAATAAGTGCGTCAGGTCATAGCCCGCAGAAGTTTTTCGTGCACGCCGCGATGTCGTGATCACTTCTCCGTTTGCGGTCACAACAGTCAGACTCATCACAAGTTGTTTCATCGCTCCGTATTTAACTGTCGTCGTGCCCGATGCACCCGTTGAAGCCATGCCTCCCAACGTCGCGTCAGCACCCGGATCAACTGGAAAGAAAAGTCCATGCTTCGATAAATATTCGTTCAGTTGTTTGCGGCGCACACCCGGCTGAATGGTGCAATCTAGATCTTCGCCACTCACACGCAAGATTTTGTCCATCTGCGAGAGGTCAAGAGAGACTCCACCATGAATTGGCGTGCTGTTGCCTTCAAGCGAAGTGCCAGCGCCCCAAGCAACAACCGGCGTTTTATTGTTGTTGCAAATTCTTAGCGTTGTCGCCACATCTTGCGTGCAGGTGGCAAAAACAACCGCATCCGGCAGTGTTGGCGTGTGAAAGCTCTCGTCTTTTGAATGATGCTCACGAATCGTGTCATTGACGCTCACCTTCTGGCCAAGCGCCGCTCTCAATTCGTCAATCACCACATCTAGATCTTAAACCATAAACCTATTTTTTCGGCAGAAATGTTGATATGAAACAGTTAGCGTTGCTTCTCATGAGCTACCAAGATGTGAAACGGCGCTTAGATGCTGGCGAAATAGTTATTTTAGACGGAGGCACCGGGACCGAATTGCAACGGCGCGGCGCACAAATGGACCCTTCGGCGTGGTGTGGACCAGCATCGCTCAACAACAGCGAGTTACTGACGCAAGTTCACCTCGACTACATCAATGCTGGCGCTGACGTGATCACTGCTAATACTTTTGCATCCTCACGATTGATGCTTACACCTGCTGGATACGCCGATCAAGTTGAAGAAATTAATCGTGTCGCAGTTGAAGCGGCATTACGGGCGCGCGATCTGGCGTCGTCAAGTTTGCCGGGTCGCAAAATTGCAGTGGCTGGTTCGCTCTCGCACATGTTGCCCGTGGCTGCCGGCACTGCAAAAGTAGATCAGGCCAAAGTGCCGTCGAACGGCGAACTTGCCCACGCGTTTGGCGAACTCGCAGAGATTTTGAAAAATTCTGGCGTCGATCACATCATGTTAGAGATGATGTACGAACCCAATCGCGTGCCAATTGCACTGAACGCTGCGCTTGCGACGGGTCTGCCTGTTTGGTTTGGGATGAGTGCGCGTCGTGCGACCGATGGTCGCGTGATCAGTTTTGATCAACATCAAGAAATACCACTTGGCGAAATAACAAAGTTGATTCCGAAAACTGGTGTTGATGTTGCAGGCGTAATGCACACGGGCTCAGAGTTGATTAGCGATTCGCTGGACGCATTGCGCAAAGACTTTTCAGGTCCACTCGCTGCGTATCCCGACTCAGGATTTTTCGAAATGCCCGACTGGCGATTCGTCGATGTGATTTCACCCGACCGTCTCGAAACTTTTTACGCCGAGTGGTTCAGTCGCGGCGCCCAAGTTGTTGGCGGCTGCTGCGGACTCACCGTCGACCACATTCACGCCGCCACCCGCGCCCAAACCACCGCCTCAAATCTCAAAAAACAATAGCAATAATACCTGACTAAATTAGTCGGGTATAGGGGTAGGCTGGGGCGCATGTCAAAGCGCTTTCCGTTTCCAAACCCTGTCAATGAAACATCAGCACGATTAGTCGCCGCTGGCGTCGTCACCATCAGCGCAATTTTTCTGCTGACAAATTCGACTCTCGTCCTCGTCGCGTTGACATACGGTTTCGCCGCACGCGTCGCCGCCGGCCCAACTTTCAGCCCACTGGCAACAATCGCCACGCGCGTAATCACCCCGCGTCTAAATCTCAATCACAAATTTGTTCCTGGTCCACCAAAAAGATTTGCTCAAACAATTGGATTAACCTTTGCCGCGACAGCACTCGCCCTGGCATTGCTCGGCTTTTCAACTGCCGCACAACTTGTAATCGTTGCGCTGATCGTTGCGGCATTTCTTGAAGCCGCATTTGCAATCTGTCTCGGCTGCATCGCATTTAGTTTTTTAATGAAACTCGGCGTGATTCCGCAAAGTGTGTGCGAATCTTGCAATGATATTTCGTTGCGCGTATTCGCCTAGTTAGTTTCGTGTTTTACAGTGACGAGATAGTCGCTCAAATCTGCATCGTGGGTCATTGACCAATAATCAACGAACCGCCATGGCATCGGCGAAAATATTCGACCTTGCGAGTTCTTGTACCAACTATCCATACCTGGGTGCGACCAAACCAATTCGCCATGTTCATCATTGACTGCTTTGTTATACGCATCATGTACTTCGGGACGCACATCAACTGATGAGATTTGCGATTCAATCATCTGCGTAATGCAACTCGTGATGTATCGCATTTGGCATTCAGCCTGAAAAATCACACTCCCACCGTGAGCCACATTTGTGTTTGGCCCATACAAGCAAAATAGATTCGGAAAGTTAGGCATAGTCATACCTTTATATGCACGCGGATCATCGTCACCCCAAGTTTCCCGCAGTGTGACGCCATTGCGGCCACTTACAGCCACCGAAGCAAGCATTTTGCCAGCCTCAAACCCAGTTGCCAAAATTATTAAGTCAACCTGGCGCGATGAACCGTCGAGCGCAACAACTTGATTGCCGTCGACATGATCTACACCAGACGCAACTAGTTCGACATTGTCGCGCTTGAGAGATTTATACCAATCGTTATCGACAAGAATTCGTTTGCCATACGGCGGATAATCGGGCAAAGTTTTCGCCACTAAATCATCGTGACCCTCAAGTTGCGCGAGCAAATACTCAGTGAGTTGTACTCGATGTTTATCGTTGCGTGAATTCATTGATCGTTGCAGATGTGGCCAAGTTTCATCTCGGCGCAAAGTCGGCAACAATCCATCTCCGAATCTCCAAAAAAGACCAAACCGATACCAGTCAAAATAAAACGGCACATTCTCGAACAACCACATCGTTTGTGGCTTGACATCACGGTGATAGTCATTGCTTGGTCGCACCCATTGCGGCGAACGCTGAAAAATTGCCACCTCGCTGGCTTGCGACGCAACGGAGCGCAGAATCTGCATCGCACTTGCCCCAGTGCCAATGATCGCAACTCGTTTGCCAGAAAGGTCAACATCATGGCGCCACTGTGCAGAATGAAAGCAAGGGCCGGTGAAAGATTCGAGTCCCTTAATGAATGACTTTTTTGGGCGATTGAGTTGTCCAACACCAGAAATCACTACATTTGCGGAGGTTTTGCGCGGTTCGCCGTTTTGATCGCGCAATACAACATTCCATTTCTGCGACTCTTCATCCCATGTGGTTGATTCAACTTGAGTATTTAAACTAATTCGATTCGTGATATCGAATTTTTCAGCAACTGATTTGCAGTAATTCAAAACATCAAGTCGCTTCGAAAAATATTTAGGCCACCGATGATTTGGCGCAAATGTGAACGAATAAAAGTGATTCGGTGTATCAACCCCGGCCTCTGGATAGTCGTTGACGAGCCACGTTCCACCGATCTCAGAATTCGCATCAGCCAAAATCCACGGAATCCCAAGCTGATCAAGTTTTATCGCCGCGCAAATGCCCGAAAAACCAGCGCCAATTATCAAAACATTAAAATTTGCAAGCGTTGCATGTGGCACTGCCAAAGGGCTCGTCCAATCGATATCTCGAGGGATGAAACTCATTGCCTCCATCATCATCGGCGCATACTCAGGGGCAACTTCTTCGGCCACACACAGACTCATCATTTTTGTAAATAACTCTGTGTTGGGTGGTACGGCAATTTTTCGCTGACCTGCAGAAATCTCAGCAACCACAGTTGCCACGGCACCGCGAATCTGCTGCTGCGCCTCCACGGTGAGCCCACCGGATTCATCGGCGAATAGATTTGTGTCGCGCATTGGCAAGAACGGCTCTCGCAACCATGATTCGTCACCAGTTATTTGAACTAAACACATTAACAGTGTCGGTATTGAGGCTTCTTGGAGTGCCTGTTCAAGATTAAAAGTCATGATTAGTTCACGCCTAATAGTACTGAGAATTCATTTACTGGTTATCTGTGACAACTCTTAATTGATATTCCAACGAAATTTAAGCATTTTGGTCTAGAGTTAGCGCTCGGAGGAATTATCAAATGAAACCTGAGAATGTTTTACGAGTTACAACCCTTTTATCAGCAGGAGCCAGCCTCGTGCTCAGCGTGTGGCTCTACTTTCAGAGTTCTTCGGTTGAAGACCGACTGAATGGAATCTATGTTGGAGTTTGGGTTCCATCAATTCTTGCACTCGGAGCGTTTTTGCTGTCGGGTAAGAACTCAAAAGGCTGACCATGTCTCTAGCAGCACTGTTTGGTTTTGGAAGTGTGATCTTCCTAATCGTGATGACTGGTGCATTCGTCTATGGCATGACAGCATTGCGCGCAGCAGCCGATCGCGACAACTATCGTCCAGGTTCGACAAAAAACTAAACGCGTTTCGGCAAGCCGACGCGAACTAGAACGCCACTAGAAAACATCACATTTGGTTCACCGTTTATATCTGTGCGTGGCGACTCAAAACCAGCAGCCCGAACGAGTGAGTCGTCCAACGAAATAATTTTTGCGCGCTGAAGTGGCCAACGCTCATGCGAAATTGGCGCATAGCGCAAAGCACCGCCACGAGTAGTCGTATACAGACCCCACCGCGCGCTCAAAAATATTTCTAACGGCGACGGCTCAATTATCGGCTCTAAAATTTTTAACTGAATCTTCGTTTCGGCACTGCCGCGTGGCCACTTGCGTACAACTGATGTATGCAATTCGTCGCCAACACGTTTGTTGCTCGCCTTGCCAAAACAGTAGGGCAATGTATAAGTCGTACGCGCAACAAGCACCGGCAGCAACCGGTTGATATCCAACGAACAAAACCAAACGCCAGGTATTCCGTTGCGACGCACATAAGTACGAACATTCACCTCAGGAAAAGATCCGAGATACGGCACTGCCGGCAAACCCGGCACCCCGATGCTACGCATTGAAAACGGAATAAGTCCGACCCACGCTGAACCGTCGCAAACATCAACTTCAAGACCAGGTGGCAAAATGCGTGCAACTTCTTCAACTTTGTAGCGGTAGTGAATGTATGCGAGGTCGTACCATCCCTGTTTCATCACCGCGCGGCGCACGGGTTGCGGACAATCTTGGGCGCAGCTCACAAAATTAAATCTTCGCAACTGACTGACAAAGCATCACAGTGCAAACTACTGCGCGCAACGACCATGCGATTGTGCGCGGCCAATTTGTCACAACTAGTCGTCGCCCGACATCTGCAGTTGGGTTAGTCGCCATTTTTGCGTGCAACGGCACAGATACAAACACAGTGCTACCGAGCGCAACAGCCAATAAAACTGCACCAATCCAAGGCCAAAAAATTTGCACACCTTCCGGTCGACTAATTAATAGACCCAAAGTTGTGAAACCTTCAACTGCCATCGGTATTGCCAGGACTTGTCCTGTTCGCCGTTGATGGTCGGTCGCAACATCAATTGCACGATCAACTGGCACACTCGCCAGCAGTGGATAGTGCACCCACTGGAC